>CALLIQ010000078.1 GCA_938008925.1 uncultured Acidimicrobiales bacterium | reverse complement strand
CCGGGCACATCCTCGACGAGAAGGTGGCCGTTGGCGAGCAGGCAAAGCAGCGTCTGTTCCACCACCTGGCGTTTGCCTCGGACGACCAGCTCCATGTTGTCGCCGATGGCCTTGAAGGCAGCGGCGAACCGAGCGGCTCGTGTCTCATCGAGAACCAGCGATTCAGCGTTCACGGCAGGGGAGGGTACTGGCCGAAACCACTCGCTCTAGAGTCGCACCGTGGAATTCGCTCTGGCAGTGGACATCGGCGGCACGAAGATGGCGGTGGGAGTCGTCGACGAGAACGGTCTGCTGCAGGAGACGCATCAGGCACCGAACCCGTCGGCGAGCGCGCCAGATCGTCACGTCGACGCTCGCGAAATCTTCGCTGTCGTCGCCGATCTCGTCGGCCGGCTCGGGCCCTTCGACCGATTCTCGGTGTGCGGTGTTGGGTGCGGTGGACCGATGTCGGCCGACGGTGCCCTCGTCTCGCCACTCAACATTCCCGGGTGGCGTGCGTTCCCGCTGGCCGAGGAACTCGAGCGCTTGACGGGGCTACCGACCCGGGTCGACAACGACGCGAAGGCGCTCGCTCTCGGCGAAGGGTGGGTCGGCGCCGCTGTCGGCGAGCGGAACTTCATCGCCATGGTCGTGTCGACCGGTGTCGGTGGGGGCATCGTGCTGGACGGCCGGTTGCTCGACGGTGCCGCCGGCAACGCCGGACACATCGGGCACGTCGTGGTCGAACCCGATGGCAACCAACCACCCCGTCAGATCCAGGGCACGCTCGAAGCCGAAGCGTCGGGCACCTCGATCGCCCATCGACTCGGCCGGCCATCGCGCGAGGCCTCGACGGCCGACATCACCCGGACCGGCACGCTCGTCGGTCGGGCGATCGCATCGACGGCCAACCTCCTCGACCTCCGCCTCGCCGTGATCGGCGGGTCGGTCGCCCTCGGCTTCGGCGAACCGTTCTTCACCGCGGCCCAGACCGAGGTCGATCGCGTCTGTGCGCTCGACTACTCGAGAGGGATGCGCGTCGAACCGGTCGGCAACGGCGCCGATGGACCGCTGATCGGCGCAGGCGCTGTCGGCTTTCGCCACCTCGGCCGCTCGGTCGGCCTCATCGCCCCACCCTGATCGCGCACCCGATCGCCCGCGCCATATCCGTCCGGCCGAGTGTTTCTGGAGACCTTCCGCGCCGCCGTCTCCGTTCTGGAGATTCGCCGCGCCGTTTCCGGCGCGCTCGTTCTCCAGAACTCAGAGCGGGGCGCGCTCCGTCTCCAGAATGGACGGGGACGGGAGGGAGGGAGCGCGCAGTGTCCCAGGGGGAGTACCGAACTAGACCGTGGCGTCGCGCTTCCACTCGAGCCACGTGAGGAGGTCTTCGGCCCGCATGGGCTGATCGCCGTCGCCGCCGTATGCGGTCTCGAGTCGGAAGTGCATCCAGCCGGAATCGGGGAGCGGCAGGAACGGTTTGCGCCGCCACCAACCCGTCGGCGCCATCGACAAGCCGGCCTGCACCGCCGTCGCCCACAGGTCGGGACGACGAACGACGGCAAGCACGGCGTCGCGGGAGATTCCGTTCACGAGCGAGCACCATCCAACGGGCGAATCCGACGCAAGCCGGACACGCGGCGCTCGCTGGCGCTCACTTCGGCGTGTCCTTGCTCCCACATGGGTCGGGCACGCGGCGCTCGCTGGCGCTCACTTCGGCGTGTCCTTCCAGGGCCCGCCGTCGGCCTTGGGCTCCTTTGGCAGACCGAGCACCATCTCGCCGATGATGTTCTTCTGCACCTGGCTCGTGCCGGCGTAGATCGTTCCTGCTCGAGCGTTCAAGAACGTACCGATCCAACTTCCGGAGTCGTTCGGAGCACCGGGCTGGTCGGTCGAGAACGCGCTCGACGGGAACTTGCCGTCGATGTTCATCGCGTCGGCGCCGAGAATGTCGAGCGACAATTCGGTCGAGAGACGGTGGTACTCACTCCAATAGAGCTTGAAGATCGACGCGTCGGGACCGGGGTGGCCGCCCTCCAAGAACTTGGTGAGCGTCCGCATGCCCAGGTAGCGCATGATCTCGACTTTCGAATAGGCCCAGGCGAGGCGCTGGCGGACGAGCGGATCGTCGGCCTTGCCTTCCTGCTTCGCCAGCTCGAACAGACGGTCGATCTCGGTCTTGAACGCGACCGGGGTGGTGGCAGCTGCTTCGCCGCGCTCGTAGCCGAGCAGCGTCATGGCGACGGCCCAGCCACCGTTGACTTCGCCGATCACGTTCTCCTTGGGCACGCGTGCGTCGGAGAAGAAGACCTCGTTGAACTCGGATTCGCCGCTGATCATCTTGATCGGGCGAACCTCGACGCCCGGCTGGTCCATCGGGCACAGCACGAAGGTGATGCCGCGGTGCTTCGTTGCGTCGGGATCGGTCCGAGTGAGGACGAAGA
Source organism: uncultured Acidimicrobiales bacterium (assembly GCA_938008925.1). GTDB lineage: Bacteria > Actinomycetota > Acidimicrobiia > Acidimicrobiales > SZUA-35 > CALEWY01. Next base: position 3,960 of record CALLIQ010000078.1, on the reverse strand, counting down.
TCCAGTCGGCGAGGTGGCCGGCCGAGGTCCAGATCTTCTGTCCGTTGAGGACCCACTCGTCACCATCGAGCTCGGCCTTGCAGCCGATGTTGGCGAGGTCGGAACCGGCGTTCGGCTCCGAGTAGCCCTGACACCAGAGGTCTTCGCCGGAGATGATCCGGGGAAGGAAGTGCTTCTTCTGCTCCTCGGTGCCCCATTGGATGATGGTGTTGCCCACCATCTGGATACCGAACACGTCGTTGGCGGTGCCGGTCGGGACGCCCGCCTTGGCGAACTCCTCGGCCATGATCACGCCTTCGAGCTCGGAGAGCCCGGCGCCGCCATACTCCTGAGGCCACGACGCAGCGAGGAGCTGGTTGTCTCGGAGGATGTCGCGCCACTCGTTCGAGAACTGGTGGGCGGCCTCGGCGTCGAGCGCTCCGATGCCCTGCCAGTTGGCAGGGAGGTGCTCGGCGAGGAACGCCTGGATCTTCTCGCGGAACGAGTCGGCTTCAGCGGTGTACGTCGGCTGCATGCGCAACAGACTAGACCGCCCGGTCAAGAGTGGCGAAGACGCAGCCGATCCGCCCGACCCGACATGGCCCGGCGTTGATGACCGCAGACGTCAGGCGGCCACGCGGTCGAGGTACTGGTCCCAGGCGGCAGGCACCGTGCCCGCCGCCACCTTGACCCACACCATCTGGGTGGGGGCCTGTGGGGTTCGGGCGAGCTTGAACGAGCTCTCGCTGAGCAGCCGATCGCCCTTCGTCGTGTTGCAGCGGCGGCAGCAGGCGACGACGTTGCTCCACTCGTGCGCGCCGCCCCGCGACTTCGGAAGGACATGGTCGAGACTCTCGGCGGCCTTGCCGCAGTACTGACATCGCCCCTGGTCTCGGGCGAAGACCGCACGTCGGCTCAGCGGAACCTCACGCCGGTACGGAACCTTCACGAAATACCGCAATCGAACGACCGATGGAACGGCCATCTCGAGACGTTCACTCGTGATCATTTCTCCCGTGTCGGCCAGGACGTCGACCTTCTCCGAGAGCGCGAGGACGATGGCTCGCCGATCGGACACGACGCCGATGGGCTCATACGTTGCATTGAGAACAAGCGCCCGGCTCATGCGGCACGACAGTAGTTCGCCGATCCCCGGCGGTCCGCCAGATTGCGAGGGGGTCTCAGGCTCGACCGGGGTTTGGTCGGTTCAGGCGGTGGCGCCGAGGCTCAATCGGTGGCGCCGAGGCGGTCGGCCACGGCGGAGCGGACATCGTCGGGCGACGGCGACGCATCATCGTCGCCCGGAGCGCCCGCACGAGTCACCGAGTCGGCCCCGTACCGCAACTCCTCGATTCGCACGGTCTCTGGCAGTCGCCGCTCGTGGACGACGTCGGCCAGCCGCTCGGGTGACCACCGCTGCACGTAGAGCCCTTGGAACCGGGCTCCCCACCGCGTTCGCCGTTGTGACAGGCCGACCACCTTGGCGTCGTCACCGCTCCGGTCGGTCCCGATCACTTCGCCGGGGCCGATCCCGGCGAAGCACAGAGCCGAACCGGCCTCGGCGTTGGTCAACGGTCCTTCCCACACTCGGAGTCCGGTGAGGCCGAGGTCGGCGAGGGCGCCTCGCCACAGCTCTCCCACCCATGCGAACGACCGGTTGACGTCGTCGTCCCACGGGATGGTGGGGGAGCGCAACTCGGCGGCCCTCGGAATGAGCACGTCGATCCAGCAGCTCGCCCCCGGTTCGACCAGCACGAGGCCTCCACCGCTCCTCCGTCGGCACACCTCGACACCGAGTCGTGCAGCTTCGGTCACGTCCACGAGCGACTCGTCGGTCGTCGAACCGAGTACCAGGGCGGGCGCTGCGACCTCGTGGACCCACAGCGTCGGGCCCGTGAGATGGTCGAACGTCTGCACGTGGAACGGACCGGCGGGCCCTCGGCTTTGCTCGACGTGCCACTCCACTCGGCCAGGTTACGAGTGGGGTGACGAGTGGTTGCCGATGTCGCGAAAGAAATCACTGGGCGCGCGTGGGTGGACGCAGCGAGCGCGAGCAGGCCGTTTCTCCTGGTCAGCGAGGTGGCGCACGTCACGACCCGAACAGCTGTTCTCACCTGGCGCGGTTTTTCCACCACGGAATGTCAGGAAATGATTGCAGAGTGGGGGGGAGTGTCATAAAGTGTCACTCAGTGGGGCACACGCCCAGCTAAGGTCACAAGAACCCAACGGGGCAACTCGTAGGGAACAGCGACCGAGGCAGGACGAGCCCCACGGTTGTTTCTTGACAGTCGGAGTTCATTCGGTGTTTGTCGGTCAGCACGAACATTCCCTCGACGCAAAAGGTCGAGTTGTGCTGCCCGCTCCGTTTCGGGCGTCAGTCGCCGAGCGTGGGTATGTCACCCGCCTCGACAACTGCATTGGTCTCTGGAGCCAAGAGGGCTTCCAAGAGGTCGCCGAGAAATGGAAGACACAGCGAGACAGCGGTCAGATCACGAACTCGGTCTTCAGGAAGTTCATCACCTCGGTGAACGAAGTGAAGCTCGACTCCGCCGGCCGCATCACGCTTCCTCGTCCCTTGCTCGACGAGCTCGAATTCGATTCGAACGTGGTGGTCAGTGGCCTCTACGACCGGGTCGAAATCTGGCCGGCCGAGAAGTACGCGGCGGACCAGAGTGACGACATCGGCGACGAACTCGCCGACGCCATCAATCGCCTCGGTCTCTGATCTCCACCGTCACCGCTGCTCAGGCAGTGAGACGTTCCAGACAAACAACACGACGTGAAGTCGGTCCAGAAAGGAGAACGGCGGACCACATCATCGACTCGTTCATCGGTTGCCTCCCGGGCAATGGAGAAGGGTGCTTCTGCCCCACAACTCCGCCCGCTACCCCTCTAGTGCGTATCAGGGGATAAATCCTGGCGCACGCCCGTTTCCCGGGGGGCTACCGATGGCCGGTTCGAAGCTCGATTCCGCCGGCTTCGCCATGGCCGACCACGACGCTTCTCGCGCCTTTTCCCACGACCCCGTGATGCGCGACGAGATCATCGCTCTGGTCGCCGACATTCCTGCAGGCACCTTCGTCGACGCAACGCTCGGCGGTGCCGGCCACAGCTCGGCGTTGCTGGCAGCGTGCCCCCAGCTCGATCTTCTCGGGATCGATCGAGATCCCATGGCCCTCGCCGCCGCATCGGAGCGATTGGCTTCGTTCGGCTCGCGCGTGCGCCTCGAACGCGCCCGGTTCGACCGCCTCGGCTCGGTTCTCAAACGCCTCGACATCTCGCATGTCTCGGGCTTCTTGTTCGATCTCGGCGTGAGCTCACCTCAGCTCGATCTCGCCGACCGAGGCTTCAGCTTTCGACACGATGGTCCACTCGACATGCGGATGGACCCCGATGCCGGGCTCTCAGCACACGATGTCGTCAATGGTTTCGACGGGCGAGAGCTCGCCGGCCTTTTGCGGCGCAACGCCGACGAACGTTTCGCCGGTCGGATCGCCGACGCGATCATCGCCGCCCGTCCGATCGAGACGACGACCGAACTCGCCGAGATCGTGGTCTCGGCCATTCCCGCCGCCGCCCGCCGTAAGGGTGGGCATCCGGCCAAGCGCACATTCCAAGCGCTTCGCATTCATGTCAATGACGAGCTCGACCAGCTCCGCCCCGCCATCGAGTCAGCGCTCGACGCTCTCGTGGTCGGCGGTCGAGGCCTCGTCCTCACCTATCACAGCGGTGAGGATCGAATCGTCAAAGACATCTTTCGCGGACGCAGCACCGTGAACACTCCGCCCGGGATCCCGGTACCCGCCACCGAGCCCGAGTTCACCGTGCTGCGTCCGATCTCTCGACGTCCGTCCGAAGCCGAAATGGCGACGAACCGTCGAGCGAGCAGCGCCCGCCTCCGAGGCGTCGATCGAACTCGGTTGGCCGCATGACGGCACGCGCATCCAGGGCGGCGGCGCGGTCGACGACGGCATCCGAACA
>CALLIQ010000077.1 GCA_938008925.1 uncultured Acidimicrobiales bacterium | reverse complement strand
AGCGGCGGGTGTCGTTCGCGTCGACATGCACACGCACACCATGTGGTCAGGCGATTGCACCACGACGCCTGACGAGATCGTCGACGCCGTGCGCGAGGTCGCGCTCGACGTGCTGTGCGTCACCGATCACAACGCCACCGCTGGTGCATTTCGCATGGCCGAGGTCTTCGCCGAGGCCGAGGTGCCGTGCCGCGTCGTCGTTGGCGAGGAGCTGCGGGTCGGTCAAGGAGAGCTGATCGGGTTGTTCCTGACCGAGCGAATCGCTCCGGGGCTCGGTGTCTTGGACGCCGCTCGAGCGATTCGGGATCAGGGTGGTGTCGTCTACGTGCCGCACCCGTTCGACCCGATGCGGAACTGCCTGCAACCACACGAGATCGATGCCCTCGTCGAGGCCGAGCTCGTCGATGCGATGGAGGCCTTCAACGCCAAGACGAGCTTGCGGTCGCTGCAGACCCAAGCGAGCGACTATGCGATTGCGAACGGTCTGGCCGCCGGTGCCGGAAGCGATGCGCACGTCCCGGCAGCGTTCGGCGCGGCCTACGTGGAGATGGCCGACTTCGACGATGGGCCGAGCTTCCTACGGTCCCTTCGGGCCGCCACGGTGGTCGGCCATCATTGCGATCCCGCTCGCCCGTGGACTCCCAGGATCATCCCCTCGACCGACTGATCAGCCCCCAAATGGGGTGTGCGGCATGGCCGATTGGGCCAAAAGGCCCAGGATCTGTGCCCGCTTGAGGCCGATGGATGAGGGTGCCATCCGCTGCTGGGCACGTCGGGACCCCCATCCCCGACGACGAACTGATCGCGCTGACCGACGAGGTCTGGGCCCGACTCCATGCTCGCGTCGAGCAGCCGTTCGCGCGCCTGGAGATCATCGTCTCCGCACTGTTCGATCGGCGGCTCGAACCAGCGGAGGTCGCCGAAGCTCTCGGGTTGGCGGATCGCATCGCCACCAAGCTCGGCACCCTCGGTTTCGCCTCGGCCGCCGACCTGATCAGGCAGGCAGCGGGGCAACTCGAATCCACTGATCTCGGGCTCTCCAACGCCATCGGCATGGCGAGCCTGATCGACGACGCTCGAACCGCCGTGGCAGCGACGGTGGCCGAGCTCCGGGTGATGGCGCACAGCTCGCAGCGAATCGCCGTCGTTGGCCCCGCAACAGAAGTCGTCGACGAAGTGATCTGGCTCGCCCTCACACAGGGCATCGCGGTCGATCACCACGTCGATGGAGTCTCGCCGACCGAACACGACACTGCAGCGGTGGTCGTGTCGGTCGGCGACCCAGATCTGAGCCGCAGTCGCCCGCTCGTGCGAAGCGTCCGTGAGCTCTACACCTCGCAACCGATGATCATGGTCGCACCGTCCGGCAACTTGGCGCAGCGGTCGAGGATGGTCGATTCGGTCACCACGGTCCTCGATTGCGAGTCCCACCCCGCCGGCATTCTCGATGAGGTTCGGGCGTCGATTCATCGCGCCGCCCACGAACCCACCCTGAGCGTGTTCGGGAGCGGTGCTGAGTGGCTGGTGGAACACCTCGGCAACCGAGGCTTCACCGCCAGGGTGGAGTCGTCTGCCGATTCGCTGCTCCAGAGCGTGCAGGCCGGTGAGTCGCGAGCGGTCATCCTCACGCCGGAGACCGGCCCGATCAAGCCATTCGAGATCCTTCGGATGATTCGGACCGACCGCCAGCTCCGCGGTGCCGTGGTGATCGCGATCAGCGATCGGACCAACCCGGCGCACCGCCACACGGCGCTGCGCGAGGGTGTCGACGACATCGTGCCGACCGACATCGATCTCGATGACTTGGCCGTCCTCATCAAGGCTCGCTTGCAGCGGCGGGCGGTGTTGGAACCGATCCAGGACAACACGATGAAGACGGGTGCGGTGCCGTGGGACGCAGCCGTCGTGCTCATCGAACGAATGCTCACCGTCGCCTTCCGCCGCAATGCTCCGGTCGGCGTCGCCTATCTCCGATTCGACAGCCCAGAGGACGCGGCTGAGAGCCGCGACCTCGATTCCTCGATCGCACGCGAGTTCCGCCAGGAAGACGTCGTCGCTCGGGTGGACGAGCAACACCTCGTCATCGCACTGCGGGGTGTCAATCGACAGACCCTCATGCGGCGCATGGCCGAACTCCACCACAAGTTCGGGCTGCACGAGCGCGCCGGTCGGATCTCGGGTGTCGAGTTCCCCGTCGACGGCCGTTCGTTGGACGAACTGCTCGAGAACGCGAAGCGGACACTCAACGAAGCCGAGGCGAACGACGGACCTGCCGTCACCGGGTTCGATTGGAAGCCGGAGCGGTCCGGGACGACCGATGTCTTGCTCGTCGATCCCGACGAGACGCTCGGCACCGTGCTCTCGGCGACGCTCGCTCGACGTGGACTCCGGGTGACGCAGCAGCCAGACAGTCTCGACGCCCTGTCGTTGTTGACCGGGCACGACGGCGACCCGCTGCCCCGATTGGTGCTGACCGAACTCGATCTCCGAGGCATCGATGGTCTGCAGTTCCTTCGCCAGATCCGTGAGGCCGGGACGATGTCTCGCTTCAAGGTCGTGGTGCTGTCCGCCCGTGCGTCGGAGAGCGACATGCGCCAGGCGTTCGACCTCGGCATCGACGACTTCGTTCCGAAACCGTTCTCGACACCACTGCTGTTGCATCGTGTCACGCGGCTCTTGGAGAGCTGATGCGGATCGAACTCTTCCTGATCGCGTGGGCGTTGGCGATCGTGTTGTTCGCGCTCTACATCGCCACGGGCTGGTTCCGAGACGCCCGCGCCGCGATCGTCGCTCGCCAAGAAGCCAGGGTGCTCGAGGTGCTCAGCGTTCTGCTCTTCGAGAACGATGCCGAAGCCGAGAAGGTGCACGCCGAGGCGAGCAAGCTCCCGACGGGTCCACTGCTGGCCGTCGTGCAGACCCTCGCCGTCGATCTCGACGGCCAGGCCCGCGGGCGGTTGCAGTCTCTCGTGCGAATCAACGGGCTCGAGAAGTCGATCCGTCGGAGGGTCCGGAGTCGGCGATGGCGGATCAGAGGTCAAGCCGCCCAGCTGCAATACCTCGTCACCCACCCGGATCACGATCGCAGCGTCTTGCTGCGCGACAAGCACCCACTCGTCCGCGCCAGAGCGGCCGAGAGCCTCACCGCCAATCAGGCGGCCGAACAGGTCGATGAACTGATGGACCTGCTCGAGGACGATGCGATCGTCGTGCGCATGGCGGCCCAAGACGCGGTGCTGCAAGCGGGCGCTCGGGCGGTCCCCGCATTGCTCGATCGGCTCCAGCTGGGCAAGGCCAACGCACTGCAGGCGCTGCAGGTGGCGGCCAATCTGCCGGACGCACGGCTCACCAACGCACTGGATGACTACGCCCACTCGACCGACGTCGACCGGCGTCGCCTCGCCGCGGAGGCGCTCTCGCACGGCGGAGGCGAAGCGACGGCTCAGATCCTCGAACGTCTCGCCGTCGACGAGGAGGAGAGCGTGCGCATCGCCGCCATCGACAGCCTCGCCGTGATCCGCTCGTATCGGTCCGCCGCCGTCGTCGGCCGAGCCCTCGCCGATCGGGCCTGGCCCGTGCGCCGTGCGGCCGGTCTCGCCCTCGACGAACTCGGCGCACCCGGTCACATGCTTCTGCGTCGGCATCTGCGCGACGACGACCCGTTCGCCCGAGACATGGCCCGCCAGATGCTCGACTCGATCGCTGCCCGCACGGGTCTGACGATCATTCCAGCGCTCGACAACCCGCTCGATCTCGTCGATGCCGATCTGCTCGACGACAGCCTCGGACCGTTCGTGGCGTCGACGACCCAGGTGGCAGCACCCGGCGAGGCAGCCCCGATCGACGACCTCGTCGACGACGACATGGTCGAGGAGGGCGCGCTCGACGACGAGGTTCACCACGTTCATGACGATGCTGGCGAGAACGACACGAGAGACGAGCCGCTGGTGGCCGTCGCAGCGTCGAGTGCGGATGACGGCACAGCAGATTCGAGCGATCGTCCGGTCATCCGAGTTCCGCGGTCATCGACCGCCGTCCTCGACGATCCGGCCCGCCGCGAACCCGTCATCGTGCGAGCGGTCTCTCGTGGACAAGCTGCGTCTCGTGAAGAACAAGCGGCCGGCGAACGAGCCACGTCTGGGCCCGACGTTCCCCTCGACGCATCGGTGGCGCTCGCCCCGTGGACGACCGCCCCGACCGAACCGGGCGAGGTCGACTTCGACCTTCGGCTCGACGACGACTTCCTCGAGGCCCTGCTCGGCCCGGCTCCGCAGGACCAACCCGCCAAGGAATCGGACGAATGATCAAGACCTCCTTTGACCTCATCGCGGACATCGCCGCAGGCTGGGTGATCGGCATCACGGCGCTCCAGCTGCTGATGGTGGTCTCGGCCATCTACGAGTTCCGACGGCTCCGCCAGCGCGACCGTCATCAGATCTGGAAGCGGGTCTTGGCCTCGCGTCTCGCCCCGCGCATCTCGGTGCTCGTCCCGGCCTACAACGAGGAGGTGACGGTCAGCGACACCGTGACCGGCCTGCTCGCGTTGTCGTACCCGAACCTCGAGATCGTCGTGATCAACGATGGTTCGCCCGACAACACCGCCGAGGTCCTGATCAACCGCTTCGACCTTCGGCCGGTCCATCCGATCTACCAGAAGCGCATCGATCACGCCGACATCAAGAGCCTCTACCGCTCGAGCCGTGAGCCGAGACTCGTCCTGGTCGACAAGTTCAACGGCGGCAAGGCCGACTCGCTCAACGCCGGCGTCAACGTTGCGTCTGGTGACCTGGTGTGCGCGATCGACGCCGACACGCTCGTCGCCGCCGACGCGTTGCAGCAGCTCGTCGCACCCTTCCTCCACGATCCGGACATGGTCGCCGTCGGTGGCACCGTCCGACTCACGAACGACTCGCCCGTACGGGCCGCCTCCATTCCGGCACTCGTCGTGCCGAAGAAGCCGCTGCCGGCGCTCCAGGCCGTCGAGTACGTCCGAGCGTTCGTCGTCGGCCGCCTCGGCTGGAACCCGTTGGGCGGCAACCTGATCATCTCGGGTGCCTTCGGTGTGTTCAAGCGCGACAAGGTGCTCGACGCTGGCGGCTACGAAAAGTCGTCGATCGGCGAGGACATGGAGCTCATCGTTCGTCTGCGTCGGGTCGGCTACGAGAAGGGCGAGAAGGCGCGAGTCGAGTTCCTGCCCGAGCCGGTTGCGTGGACCGAATCGCCCGAGTCGGCCAAGGTCCTCGCCCGCCAACGCAACCGCTGGCAGCGCGGTCTCATGGACGTGCTCATGCGTCACAAGAAGATGATCTTGAACCCCCGCTACGGGTCGGCCGGCATGATCTCGATGCCGTTTTTCTTCATCGTGGAGTTCTTGTCGCCCATCGTCGAAGCACTCAGCCTCACGCTGCTGTTCGTCGGACTCGTCACCGGCCTTGTCGACCCCGCCTCGCTCTGGGTGCTCGGCGCGGCCTACGGATTCGGCGCCGCCGTCACGATCCTCACGCTCTGGTTCGACGACATGGCGTTCAACTCGTATCCGAAGTTCATCTACCGGGTGAAGCTCGCCGGCTACGCCGTGCTCGAACAGGTCGTCTACCGACAGCTCACGATCGTGTGGCGGCTGTGGGGCGTTCGCCTGTTCCTCCAGGGTCGAACCGAGTGGGGTCAGCAGGTCAGAAAGGGCTTCACCACCTCCTGACCCTTCGCGCTCAGTCTTCGATGAGTTGGCGGGACAACGTCTTCGGTGCGATCGCGCAGTAGCTGTCGAGCACCAGTTCCTCGACCTCCGCCCAGTCGGTGTCGTCGTCGATCACGATGCCGATCCAGCCGCGCTGCCCGACGTAGCGCGGGCGGAAGAAGGGCGACCCGCTCGCGAGGAGCGATTCCTGTTCGCCGGGCGCCGCTTTCATCGTCATGGTGATGATGCGATCACCCAGTTCGTCGGGTGAGAACGATGTCGAGCCCTGCCCGTCGCTCGCTCCGATCCCGGCGAAGATCTTGTTGCGGACTCGGAACGTCGGATGTCCCCAGGTCTCGACTTCGGCGGCTTCGGGCAGGTCGAGCGCGATCGCCCGAGCCTGGACGAGGAGATGGTCGGGGACGTCGTCGGTCGCCATCCACGAACGCTATGCGCCGAGCGATCGTCGAGCCAGCGCCCTTTGCTGATGCGACCTACGATCGCATCGTGCAACTGCGTCTGATCGGGGCCGGCCTGCCGAGGACTGGCACCTCGTCGATGAAGTCGGCGATCGAGCAGTTGACCGGCGGTCGCTGCTACCACATGTTCGAGACCGGAGCCGACGGTCATGTCGACCTCTGGCGCCGGGCGCTCGATGGTGAGTTCAGTGCCCTCGAGCAGGTGCTCGACGGTTTCGCGGCCTCGGTCGACTGGCCGGCCTCGGCGTTTTGGCGAGAGCTCGCTCTGGCGTGCCCCGACGCGCCAGTCGTCCTGTCGACCCGTCAGACACCGGAGGAGTGGTGGGCGAGCGCCGATCGCACCGTGTGGTCGGCGATGCGTGAGCGGCGCGACGGCGACCGGGACGAATGGACCGACATGTCGCTGCGCCTGATGGACCGCTTCACGCCCGACTGGTCAGATCAGGGTCCGTCGATCGCCCGCTACCGGGAGCATTGCGACGAGGTGCGTTCGGTCATTGCGCCCGAGCGATTGATCGAATGCACGCCCGAGTCGGGGTGGGCGCCGTTGTGCGAGGCGCTCGGCGTCGACGTGCCCGCCGACGACTATCCCCGCCTGAACACGACCGACTCGTTTCGCCAACACCTCGGTTGGGACTGAGCCGTCACGGCGGGGGCTCAGCCCGTCACGGCAAGGGAGGCCCTGCACGCTCGAACGGTGTGATCAGCAGCTCGACGGCTCCCGACCCGAGGTGCGAGACGACCGCCATCGCCTCGACCGACGTGGTGGCGATCGTGATGGCGTCCTCGCCGACGAACACGACCCGGCCCGTGCCGAGCGGTGTCGCGGTCGCTCCGAAT
>CALLIQ010000076.1 GCA_938008925.1 uncultured Acidimicrobiales bacterium | reverse complement strand
CATGTACCAGCAGGCTCGCTGGGCTCGCTTTGCCGACGGGGCCGATGAGGTTCATCAGATGCGGATCGCTCAACGGACCATCGCCGCCTACAAGGATTACGGAACGACTCGGGCGGCGACCGGCGATCTCCCGGTGTGAGTCGAGTACCCGCGCTGCGTCCGACTAGTCCTCGAAGACGGTGATGTTGACCGTGCCGGTCGAGCACCGATTCGACGTGTCGCACACCTCGTAGACGATCGTGTCGGGTCCCGTGTAGTTGTCGACCGACTTGTAGTGGAGGTGGAAGGTACCGCCGCTCTCGTGCACCCGGAACGACTGCGCATGCTGCGGCTCGGTGACGATCGAGAGGCTCGACTGATCGATCGGCCCGAGGTTGTCGGTGTCGTTTTCCAACACCTGAATCTTCTCGTCCTTGCCCTCTTCAGCCGACACGTCGTCGTCGGTGGTGAACGGTCCCATCGGAGGTGGTTCGGTGGTCGTCGTGGTCGACGCCGTCGTCGTCGTGGTGGCCACGGTCGTCGTTGTCGTCGGTTGGGTCGTCGTTGTGGTCGTGGCGACGGTCGTGGACGTCGAGTTCTCGGTCGTCGTCGGGCCGGTCGCAGTCGTCGGCGGCGATGTCGGCGTCGTGGGAGTCGTCGTCGGGGCACTGGTCGGCGCAGTTGTCAGCACCGGCTCGGTCGTCGGGGTCTCCGTCGGTTCGGTCTCGCCTCCGGTCGTCGGTGACACCGTCGTCACGGCGGTCGTCGGGGCGAGCGGCGGCGCCATGAGTTGCCGGGCGGTCGTCGGTGGAGCGGTCGATGCAGTCGTGGCCGATGCGAAGGGAAGCTCGGCCGCCACCTCGACGGACGGAGCGGGGAGCCCGACACCGGCGGTCCCGACGGCCACTGCGGCCACGACGGGCACGACTGCAGCGGTCGGTGACAGCGCAGCCTTGGTCACGGCGTCGAGGAGTCTCGGGATCTCGGTCAGCCATGCGAACGGCCCGGCGTTCCGGCGATTGCCGAGCGATGCGGCGAGCATGGCGCGAACGACGGCCGGGTCGAACTGAGCCCCCGAGCAGCGAACGAGTTCTCGTCGAGCGGCATCGGCCGACATCGGCTTCTTGTACGACCGCGTCGACGTGATGACGTCGTATGCGTCGGCGACGGCGGCGATTCGACCCGCGAGGCTGATCTCTTCGCCGGCGAGACCGAGGGGGTATCCCGTCCCGTCCCACCGTTCGTGGTGCTCCCCGGCGGCGGCGTCCCATTCGCCCAGCCACTCCGACAGCGGGGCCAACATCGCCTGACCCCGAGCGGGATGAGACTTCAGGATCTCCCACTCATCGTCGGTGAGCTTGTCGGTCTTGTTCAAGATCTCGGGTGGGACGACGAGCTTGCCGACGTCGTGGAGCATCACGCTCCACGCGAGACGATCGCGGCCCGCCTGATCGATCCCCATCTCCGCCGCGATCAGGTCGGCGTAGGCCCGCACTCGTTCGGTGTGACCGCGGGTGAGCGGGTCGTGCGCGCCGAGCATGCCGACCAGCTCGATCGCAGCGTGCGCCGCCGAGTTTGCATCGGCACCCAACCCCTCGGTCTCGAGCGTCTCGATGCGCTTCGACAGTTGCTTGACGGTGCCCTGGCGCAACGCCACCCCGAAGCGCGAGGGAGCCTGATCGGGAAAGACGAGCGTGAGGCTCAGCAAGCTCGCGAGCGGGATCAGTCGTCGCGTCGCCAGCTCGGTGAGGCGCGACACCACGATGGCGACAGCGATCGCCTGCCCGATCCAAACGGCGAGTCCGACCAGGCCGTCCGGTCGCCAAAAGCTCGATCCGAGCATGGCGATGGCGATCCACGAGGTGAGGAGTGGCGCGACGAACACGGCGACACGAAGCGCCCGAGCGAGTCTTGGGGACCCCGTCCAGCGATCGTCCGCCTCCTGCGCACCCCTGGTGGGGCCTGGTGCGTTGGAAACCGGGCTCACGAGGAGCCAACGGCCACTCCGTCCGCTGACTTGAGGCGGGACGGCATCTCGACCCGGGCGAACGGTGCATTCGAACCACGCCGTTCGCACCGTTGGGGCACGAAGGCGCTGAGAACTGATCCGGCGGTTGGCTAGGTGAAGGCGGTGGCAGCGAGGTTCGGTCCCCTCTCATCGAGCGCTTGCTCGGGGGCCATGACGTTCATGACGTAGGAGAAGCTGACCTGATGCTGGACGTCCACGATGCTCAGCGAACCACCCCAGCCGCCCCAGTAGCAGTACTCGCTCTCTGGGAGGAACGGCAGCGTTTCTGGCATCCAGAGTCCGTAGCCCATGCCGAACCGCACCGGGTGTCCGATCACGAGATCGTTGCCTTTGGTCTGTTCTTCGAACACGAGGTCGATCGTGTCGGGAGACAACAGGCGCACGTCGCCGACCCGGCCGGCGTTGGCGACGATCGCCTGCACCAACGCAACCGACCTGGCGTTGCCGTGGCCGTTGGCGGCGCCGATGTCTGCCATGCGCCACTCGTCGGTCCACGCCGCCTCCGCGATCGGGGCGGGGCCGGTGAAGGTCCGATACGCGGGCGAGGCCGGGTCGACGCCCTCGAGATCTTGAGGAGGCCCACCGGGCGGCACGACGTTCGACACGCGGCCGAACTCGGAGGGGTCGAGTCCGATGTGGAAGTCGGCGCCGAGTGGGCCAGCGATCTCCTCGGCGAAGAACTGGCCGAGCTTGCGGCCGTCGATTCGACGGATGACCTCGCCGATCAGGTGTCCCTGTACGAGGGCGTGATAACCAGATGCCGTTCCCGGTTCCCACCAGGGTGCTTGCGCCGCCAACCGAGCTGTACAGGCATCCCAGTCGTAGAGATCCTCGACCGAGCACGGGGCGTCGAGCCCGCTCACGCCCGATGAGTGGCTCATGAGGTGGCGGACCTCGATCGACTCCTTGCCGTTCTGGGCGAATTCCGGCCAGTACTGGGCGACGGGCGCCCACAGGTCGAGCAGGCCTCGATCGACCAGAACGAGGGCGGAGAGGAACGTCATCGTCTTGGTCGTCGACCAGACGTTCGTGATGGTGTCGCGGCCCCAGGGGGTGGTCTTGGCCTCGTCGGCCCACCCGCCCCAGATGTCGACCGCCATTTCACCCTCGATGGTCATCGCCACCGATGCGCCGAGATCGGTGCCTGCGTCGAGCGATGCCGACAGAATCTCTCCCAACTCAGCGAACTCGGCGGGGAGTTGTCCGTGGATCTCAGCCATGGCGGGACCATAGCCATCGGTGCCGACGCAGGCCTCGGTCGGGGTCTGTCTCAGGCGGGCGAAGCCGCGCTCAGTCGTCAGACATCAACGCGTTGACCGACTCTTCAGGTTCCGCTCGGCTTGCGAAGCCGAAGGTGCCAGCTTCCAGTATCTCCTCGCTCAGCTGAGAGACGACACGGTGGAGGGCCCGCGGGATCGCGCCGCCCGTGCTCACCCGACGAACGCCGATCTCGCGAAGCGCATCGATCGTGAGATCGCCGCCGCCCGAACCGATGCCGACGCTGATCGGTCCATCGATGTGGCGCACGAGTGCGCTGATGGTGTCGAGGTCGGCGGGCCCAGGAACGAAGACACAGTCGGCCCCGGCTGCGACGTAGCGGTTTGCACGCTCGACGGCGTCGTCGAAGGGGGTGTCGACGCCACCGAAGTACGACTCGGCACGGGCGGTGATCGTGAACGCGACACCGGACGCGTCAGCGGCGGCGCGAGCGGCTGCGATGCGCTCAGCCGCATCATCGATCGCGACCAAGCCGGGTTGAGCGTCGCTCGACTGGTCCTCGATGCTGCCGCCGACGAGGCCGGAAGCGATGGCCCGCCGAATCGTGTCAGCCACGTCGTCGGCCGTGGATCCGTAGCCGTTCTCCAGGTCGCCGCTGGTGGGGAGCGCGGTCGCGGCCGCGATCGCTGCGTAGGAGTTCAACATGTCGTCTCGAGGAACGCTGTACACGTAGTCGGGACGGCCGTGGCTCCAGTTGACGCCACCGCTCGTGGTGCCGATGGCAGCGAACCCCATCGATGCGAAGAGCTTGGCGGAACCCGCATCCCAGGCGCAGGGCATGACGAACAGTCCGTCGTCGTGCAAACGGCGGAAGCGCTCGGCGCGCTCGCGCAGATCGCCCGTCATCCGCCCAGCCACGCCCGCACGGCCGCTCGACCCTTGCGGTTCCTCGCTCCGAGGATGCGGAGTTCGGCCATGCGTTGCAGCGTCGAGGTGGCGAACGTCTCGGCCAGCTCGCTCGCTGTCATCGGCCCACCCGGCGTCTCGGCCGGAACCACCGATCGTGCGACGTAGCTCAGGTGCCGACGTGAGATGGGCGTGCCCTGGGCGTCGGCTCGATCGCGGGCCGACCGCACCATTCGGCTGATGTCGGCGGTCGACTGGTCGGTTGGTCCGTTGCGCTTCCACGCTTCGGCTAGTTGCTCGAAGAGCAGTTCCCATTGGGCGTGTTCGAGGAGCGGAAACGCTCGGTCGACTCGACGAAGCGCGACGGCGGCGTCGGGGGTCCTTCGTTCGGGTCCGTCTTCCCCGGACGCAGCGTGGTCACCGTTGCTCTCGAGCACATGCTCCGCGGCTCCGGGTGCGCTCTCCGGTGAGTGCTCGGCATCGCCGACGTCCGCTGCCGCCGTGCCTTCGGGCAACAAGAACGCGTGCCGACCGGTTGTGATCTCCGCCTCGGGGAGCGCGTGGGTGAGGAAGCGTTTGAAGCTGCCGTGGCCGAACCAGTCGTCGCTCACCTCTGCGCCGAACTCACGCTGGAGTGCCCACGCGAGGACGGCGAGGTCGGTTGGTCGATCGATGTCGTTCCAGCGCTCGACGAGGAATGCCGCGGCGTCGGCGTCTTGCTCGGTCGGCGAACCCGGCGATGGCGCGTCGACCTGGATGTCGGCGTCGTCCGGCGATCGTGCGACCACGGCTTCGTCGATCCGGTCGAGCTCGGTGCGGAGGTCCTCGGCGATGTCGTCGAGGGTGGCGAAGAGGTCGGCCATTCGCTTCGAGAGGACCTCGACGAGTGGCGGGAGCGCACCGTCTTTGCTGTAGGTGTCCTCGTGGGTCAGCTCGCCCCAGCTGTCTTGGAGGAGGGTTCGGACCTGGAGTTCACACGCGACGGCCGTCGGCGTTCCGTCAACCTCGAGGGTGACGCCGAGATTGACGTGCCACCCGCGATAGCCGGACTCCTTCGGTTCGAGGACGTAGTCACGCTCGGTGGACCCGTCGAGCCAGAGCGCGCTCGACCCGGGGGAGCGAGGGAGGGTCTCGAGCGCTGTCTGCACCATCTCGATGTCGCGCAGGTTCGTGCAGGTGATCCGCAGGCCAACGAGATCATCGATGACGGTGGGAACATCGTCGAGCGAGGTGATCCGCCCCTGATAGCGGGGCTGGCGAATCTTCCGCCACGTTCGGCGCTTCGACTTGACCCGACCTGTCGCGCTGCGAAGACGAGCGAGATCTCGATCGGACAGGAGATCGAGGAGTTCTCGATCGAGCTCGCTCGACGCTGCGTCGAGCGCTGGCTCGAGGACGTCGGCTCGGTACCGGTCGTACCAGTTGCCGAACTCGGCGTAGCTCAACGTCGGGGTCTTCGTGTTCGGCACCGCTGTCACCCTAGGTCGCCCGGACGGCCGGCGTTTCGGTTCGCGAGCCATCGGTGCCACAACGCTCAGACACGGATGATGAGCTTGCCCCTGGCCCGGGCGGATTCGACGTGGTCGAACGCCGTGCGGAGGTCGGCCAGGCCGTACTCCTTGTCGATGACCGTCTGGAGTTGGCCGTTGCGGACCAGGTCTCCGAGCCGTCGGAGGCGCTCGTCGGTCTCCTCTGCGACGAAGGCGATGGTCTTCGTCTTCGAGAACAGCGACCGAGACAGTTGTCGGAGCACGAACGGAAGCGGACCGAGGACCCGACCTCCCTTCGGCGGACCGAGGAGGACCCAACGGCCCTCCGGTGTGAGGCAGCGACGGATCTCCGATCCGGTTCGACTGCCAGCGCAGTCGATCACGGCATCGAACCGGTCGGCGGTGAAGTCGTCGGTCGCGTAGTCGTAGACCTCATCGGCGCCGAGGTCGTTCACCATCGCGACATTCGACGCGCTGCACACGCCGGCGACGTGACTGGCGCCGGAAGCCTTCGCGATCTGGATGGCGTAGTGGCCGACGCCTCCGGACGCGCCGTTCACCACCACTCGCTTGCCTTCCACCGCAGCATGCTCGACCGCCTGAAGCGCGGTCACGCCAGCGATGGGGAGTCCGGCCGCCTCCGCGAACGACATACCGGCAGGGCGGGTGGCGATGCGGTCGTCGGCGCACAGACCGAACTCGGCGAACGCGCCCTTGCTCCCTCCGAAGACCTCGTCGCCGACTCGCCACGTCGAACCCTCACCGACCGCATCGACGACGCCGGCCATGTCGGCACCGAGGATCTCCTTTCGCGGTGTCCGGAGGCCTTCGGTGAGGCGGAGAAAGCTCGGTCGACCGCTCGCCATGTGCCAGTCGGCGGGATTGATCGCGGCGGCCTCGATGCGAACTCGAACCTGAGCGGGGCCGGGTTCGGGGATCGGGCGATCGCCGATCTCGATGGCATCGAGTCCGTATCGGGTTTGGGTTGCGGCTCGCATCGTCATCCTCCTGGCGCTCTGCTTGAGCGCTCACTCCGTCGAGTTGCTCCTATGAAATGTACAGTGTACGTCATGGGTACGTACACTGTACACCTCTCGGTCGGACTACGGTTCCCGCCGTGGTAGTCGAGCCCCGAGAGCGCCTCAGTCGAGACCGCGTGATGGCGGCGGCGGTCGATCTGGCCGACGCCGATGGCATCGACAAGTTGAGCATGCGCAACCTCGCCGCTCACCTGGGCTTCGAGGTGATGTCGCTCTACAACCACGTGGCGAACAAGGACGACCTGTTGTCGGGGATGGCCGACGTCGTCGCATCAGAGATCGAGCGCGTGGCGATCGACGCCGACGACCCGGACGGATGGAAGCGAGCGCTGCGTCACCAGATGCTCGAGACCAAGGCGGCGTTCGAGCGCCACCGCTGGGTCGTCATGTTGTGGGTGACGACGATGCCGGGTCCGGCTCGATTCGATCACATGGAGTGGACCCTTTCGACGCTCCAGGCCAGCGGCCTGAGCGAGCACGGCACGCACATCGGCTTCCATGCGCTGACCAACCACGTTGTCGGCTTCATGTTGCAGAACGTCTCGATGACCTTCGAGGAAGGCGATGCCGACGCCATCGCAGCCGAGGTGATGGCGTCCCTCGATCCCGAACGACACGAGCACACGATCCGTCACATCGGCCAGCACCTCGATGGCGACCACGGCTCCTCGTTCGAGTTCGTCCTCGACCTGCTGCTCGACGGCATCGAGGCGAACGGCTGATCCGACGCGTCGGAGCTCGATGGTTCAGGAGCGGGGCACGTCGCGCCACGCTTGACCCTTGAACGGGTCGGGCTCGCGTGGAAGGCCGAGGACTCGCTCGCCGACGATGTTTCGCTGGATCTCCGAGGTGCCACCCTCGATCGAGTTTGCTCGTGTGCGAAGGAACTGTGTCGACCACTCCGCAGCGTCCCCGTCGGCTGGGTCCCATGCGACGGACGCCGGACCGAGTGTTTCCATCGCCGTCTCCTGCAAGGTCTGGTTCGTCATGGCCTTTGCGATCTTGGTGATGGAGCCTTCGGCTCCACCGCGACGCCCAGCTGCCGCCTGCGCACGCGCTCGCCCGGAGGTGAGGGCCAGCAGTCGACCTCGGATGTGGTCCTGAACGAGCGCATCGCGCGTCGATGGGCGTTGGCTCGCTCCGTTTCCAACCGCGGCGGCCCGGACCTCGTCCAACGGCTTCCCGCCGAGAATCTCGTCGGACGACTTTCGCTTCTTGCATTTGGGGCCCGACAGGGCAAAGCGCTCCGCACCGAGGGTCGTCATCGCTGCGGCCCATCCCTCGCCCACGGGCGAGATGCGCAGGAGATCGGGGATGCGGACGTCGGAGAGGAAGACCTCGTTGAACTCGACCTGCCCGGCCATGTTCACCAACTGCCGCACCTCGACGCCCGGCGAACGCATGTCGAGTCCGAAGTAGGTGATGCCCTTGTGCTTCGGCTGATCCGGGTCGGTTCGGGCGATCAGCATCGCCATCTCGGACTCGTGGCCGAACGTCGTCCACACCTTTTGGCCGTTCACGACCCACTCGTCGCCGTCTCGCACCGCTGTGGTCGCGAGCGACGCCATGTCACTGCCAGCGCCCGGTTCGGAGAAGAGCTGGCACCACCGTTCTTCGCCACTCAGAAGCGGCGGCAGGAGTCGGCGCTTCGTATCGTCGCTCGCCCACTGGTCAATCGTCGGCGCAGCGAGTGGGAGTCCGGACCCGCGAGGCACGTGTGGGACGTGCCAGTCTTGGAGAAGGCCGAGCGCAGCCTGGGCGTCGGACCGGCTGAGGCCCCGGCCGCCGAACGCGGTCCCATACTGCGGTGCGACCCATCCGGCGCGGCCCAGCGTGGCGACGATGGTCGGGTTGTCGAGGGTCTCGCGCATGGCGAGCGTGGCCTCCTCATCTCCAGAGGCGACCGATGCCGCCCAGCCGGCAGGCAGCACCTCGTCGAGGAGCTGTCGCAGTTCGTGCTCTCCTGGAAATCCGTCCGGGGCGTCCACACGGCCAAAGCTATGACATTGTTGTGGCGTTCGACATTCTGCGGGAGGGGCTGAGACCATGGCTGAAGCGATCACCGTCGTGCTCGTCGAGGATCACAACATGGTTCGAGAGGGCTTGCTCGCGCTGCTCGGCGCCGATGAGCGCCTCGAGGTCGTCGGCGCAGTCTCCTCATTGGCGTTGTTTCGCGCTCAGGTGCGCGACTGGGCCCCCGACGTCGTCGTCGTCGACTTCCAGCTCCCCGACGGCAAGGGGACCGAGCTCGCGGCGGAGTGTCGAGCGTCGGGCGTCGACTGCGCCGTGCTGTTGATCTCGGGCCTCGACGACGCGTCCGTGTTGGAGGAGAGCATCGCCAGCGGATGCGCAGGCTTCTTGTCGAAGGGGGCGGGCACGGCCGACCTCGCCGACGCGATCGTCACCGTCAATCGAGGCGCAACGGTGTTTCCGGCCGATGCCCTCCGACGCTTCGCCCACAAGGAAGCGGGCAACGACGGCTTCTCTCTCACCAACCGCGAGATGGAGGTGCTGCGTCTGCTGGCGAACGCGCACCCGGTCGTCGAGATCGCTGAGCTGCTCACGGTCTCGATCTCGACCGCTCGTAATCACGTGCAGGCAGTGCTCACCAAACTCGGCGCACGCTCGCAGCTCGACGCCGTCGTGATCGGCGTCAGGGCAGGCATCGTCGACATCGGCTCGGGCGACGAGCCGGCCGACTAGCCAGCACCGCCGGCTAGACCAGCCGGCCGTTCGAGTTGAACCCGATGTGCGGAACGCCGTCGGAGCTCACGGTCACGTCGGGCTCGATCAGATCGTGACGCCAGTCCTGGGGCCAATCCTTGATGACCGCCTGGATCGCCGCCCGAGGCAGGTCGGCCTCGTCGGGTCTGCCGGACACCCGCTGGAGCTCGGTGGCGATGTCCACCCAACCGAGCGAGAGAACCAGCGTGTATCGCAGAGCATTGCGTTCGACGAGAACAAAGCAGTTTCCTCGCCCTGGCGTGTTGTTGAGGATCCCGGTGAGACGAGATCCG
>CALLIQ010000075.1 GCA_938008925.1 uncultured Acidimicrobiales bacterium | reverse complement strand
CAACCTCAAGGGACCGTTCCGCCTCATGGCCCGCTTCGGTGAAGCCATGGCGGCTGGCGATGGCGGATCGATCATCAACATCAGCTCGATCGCCGCCGTTCGGCCGACGCCGAACGAGGCCGCCTACGGGGCGGCCAAGGCGGGGCTCAACGCGCTCTCCACGGCCTTCGCCCGCGAGTACGCACCGAAGGTGCGGGTCAACACGATCATGCCGGGTCCGTTTCTGACCGACATCGCCAAGGCCTGGGACCTCGACCAGTTCAACGCATCGGCCGCGCAGACCATCCCGCTCCAGCGAGGCGGTCAACCCCACGAGGTGGTCGGCGCTGCACTCTATTTCGCCTCCGAAGCATCGAGCTACACCACGGGGTCGGTCCTCAAGATCGACGGTGGCATGGCGTTTCCCCCCGCCTAGGCGGCCAGCTCGACCACGCCGCCTAGGCCACACCCGCCGGCGTCTCGACGAGCCGAGTGCGGGCGGTGACGATCACGAGCACCGGCAAGGCGGCGAACAAGGCCAGACCGCCCACACTCGCGGCCACGTCGGAGCTGCTGAGTCCATCGGTGTTGAACAGGTGATAGAGGACGTGCGGGACGCCCCACGCCAGTGAGGCGGTCGCCGCCGCGAACACCAACTGGCGTGAGAGCGTCACCGCGGCCCAGACCAAGACGACGACGAGCGCCAGATTGAGCGCGCCGAAGTCTCGGATGAAGTGCTCGTTGTACGGCCCGTCGACGCTGAGCCAGACGCGACCGAAGCCGGGGAACGAGTCGTAGAACGATCGCGGTGCGAAGAGCGCCCAGGCGCCGATCTGAAACGAGGAGAGCGCCAGGTAGCCGAGCGCGATGCGAAACCAACGAGTGTGTGTCATCACCGAGCACCGTACGGTTCGGGTGGACTGTCCGACTAGACCAGTCAGCGTCCCTTTTCTCAGACCAGTGGACAGTGGTCGGTCGTCGGTGGACGATGCACCCGTGGAGATGCATCCCTGGATACGCAGCCGGTGAGCGACGAGCCACTCACCATCCGGTCGCTCGCCATCGAGGTCGACCGGTCGGAAGGACTCCGAACCGGACTCGAGCACGCGATCCGGACCGCCATTCGCGGCGGTCGCCTCATGCCCGGTTCGGCGATGCCATCGACACGCGCCGCCGCCACCGATCTCGGCTGCTCGCGCGCGACCGTCGTCGCCGCCTTCGAGCAACTGCAGGCCGAGGGCTATCTGCTCGCCAGACAGGGGGTCGCAACCGTCGTCGCCGACGTGCGATCCGCACGATCACCCCACCCGTCGCCCGGCCCTCGCGTCGAGACGCCGACGATCCGCGCCGACTTTCGTCCCGGCGAGCCGGACGGCAGCTCGTTCCCCCGCCAGAAGTGGTTGGCCTCCACGCGCCGTGTACTCGCCAAGCTCGAGGACGATCGTCTCGGCTATCCGGACCCCCGCGGCACCGCCGAGCTCCGAGCGGTCCTCGCCGACTACCTCGCACGATCGCGAGCGCTCGAGGTCGGTGCCCGCTCGGTCAGGGTCACCGCCGGCTTCGCATCCGCGATCGGCTTCGTCGGCGAAGCGCTCACTCAGATGGGTCACGAGTCGATCGCAGTCGAAGATCCAGCGCTCCCGATCACCCGCGACGTGCTCGGGCTCACGGGACTTGAGGTCGTCCCGATTCCCGTCGACCGAGATGGGCTCGACATCGCTGCCCTCGAGGCGTCGAAGTCCCGAGCCGTCGTCGTCACCCCCGGCCACCAGTATCCGCTCGGCGTGGTGATGAGCCCCGATCGTCGTGCCGCGCTCGTCGACTGGGCCGATCGAGTCGACGGTTGGATCGTCGAAGACGACTATGACGGGGAGTTCCGATACGACCGACAGCCGATCGGGTCGCTCCAAGGGATCGCTCCTGAGCGGGTGATCTATGCAGGGACCGCGAGCAAGGCCCTCGTGCCGGGAATCCGACTCGGCTGGCTCGTGGCTCCTGCCGCCTTCCGCCGACCCTTGGATGCGGTCCGCCACATCCGAGCGACGACGTCGTCGCTCGAGCAACTGGCGTTCGCCGACCTGATCGAGCGGGGCGAGTTCGAACGCCATCTCCGAAAGGTCCGCGCCACCTACCGACAGCGACGCCAGTCCCTCGCCGACGCGCTACACCCGATCACCGGGATCCGCGTTCCTTCCGAGCAGGCCGGGCTCCACCTCACGTGCGCGCTCCCCGACTCCATCGACGAAGCGGCGCTGATCGAGGCGGCAGCCGAACGCGGCGTTGGACTCGTCGGTCTCCATCCGCATTGGGCGGACCCGATACGACCAACGTCGTCTGGACTCGTCCTCGGGTTCACCCGTCCACCCGTGCACCGGTTCGACCACGACCTCTCGCTGCTCGTCAAAACGCTCCGCGACCTGGTCTGATCTGCGACCTGACTCACCCGCGACCTGGCCTGACCTGCCAGCGCTGCTAGGTCGACGGACTCGCTCGCCCCGTCCATGCGGTGACGGCTCCGAGCAGGATGTAGATCACACCGGAACCTCTGGCCGCCCGTCGCTCGAGATGCGGCGCCGAGCGCAGACGGTCGCCGATCACGCCCGCCAGCGCCGCGTAGATCCCGTCGGTCAGGAACCCCAGCGCGATGAACAGTGCGCCGAGCACCAGCAGCTGGGCCGCAGTGTTGCCTCGGTCCACGTCGACGAACTGCGGAACGAAGGCCAGGAAGAATACGGCCGTCTTGGGGTTCAAGATGTTGA
>CALLIQ010000074.1 GCA_938008925.1 uncultured Acidimicrobiales bacterium | reverse complement strand
CGCTGCCGCTGCGCTCGAGATCGTCGACCACGCGATCGCGATCGAAGAGGCGGGCGGTATCGGCCTCGAGATCGAAGCGGTTCCACGCGAGGTCGGCCAAGCGGTCGACGACGCCGTTTCGATCTTCACCTTCTCAATCGGGGCGGGCGCTGCCGCCTGCGGGCAGCTGCTCAACGCGTATGACCTCATCGGTTCGTTCGACACGTTCAAACCTCGCTTCGCCAAGCGCTACGGCAACGTGAACGAGGTCGCAACGGCTGCGCTGTCCGCCTATGTGAGCGACGTCGTGTCAGGGGTCTTTCCCGACGACGATCACAGCTACGGAATGGACGCCGAGGAGGCAGCAGCGTTCGCCGAATAACTCGAGAACGCGTCACTCGAGAACGCGTCACTGAGGAGCAGGGACTGATCGTGCAACTTCCCGACTTTCGTCTCGAGACCCACTTCTCCAAGTGGGAGTTCAAGGCTGAGCATCACCTCACGGCATCGGACGCCGAGGCGATGTCGATGGCTGAGCTGCTCGCGATGGGCACCGCCGAGCAGCGGTCCGAGTTCGACTCCATGTGGCTGGGCTACACCGAGACGTGGGGTGCCCCGGACCTCCGAGAGGCGATCGCATCCACCCACACCACCATCGAAGCTGGCCAGGTCCTCGGCTTCGCCGGTGCCAGCGAGGGGATCTTCGCTGCGAACAACGTGATCCTCGATGCCGATGCACACGCCATCGTCGTCACCCCGAACTATCAGAGCCACGAGACGCTGCCCGCTGCGATCTGCGAGGTCACCGGGGTGCCGCTCGACCCCGACGATCACTGGTCGCTCGACATTGACCGGGTGGCCGCTGCGGTCAGGCCGAACACGAAGTTGGTCACGATCAACTTTCCGCACAACCCGACCGGAACGATCCTCCCCCGAGAGCGGTACGACGCCCTGATCGAGCTGTGCCGCCATCACGGCATCTACATCCTCCATGACGAGATCTTCAATGGCCTCGGTCCGACCGGAACCGAACACCTCCCCTTCATCGCCGATGTGTACGAGCGGGGCCTGTCGTTGAACGTCACATCGAAGGCGTACGGACTTCCCGGGCTTCGCATCGGCTGGATCGCCTCTCAAGACGCCGAGGTGCTGGCTCGGATGGAGCGACTCAAGCACTACCTGTCGATCTGCAGCTCAGGGCCGAGCGAGCGCTTGGCGATCATCGCGCTGCAGAACCGAGCGCAGATCATCGCCCGCAACTGTGCGATCGTCGACGAGAACCTGCCGAAGTGGGACGCCTTCTTCGCTCGACACGAGGACACCTTCGAATGGGTGCGCCCAGACGGTTCGTGCATGGGCTTTCCCCGCTATCTCGGCGATGACGGCATCGAAGCGTTCTGCACCGATCTCGTGGAGCGGTCCGGCGTGTTGTTGTTGCCTTCCACCATCTACCGGTCAGACGTCGGCCCGAACATCGACGACCGGTTCCGACTCGGCTACGGCCGCCGCGGACTCGATGCCGGCCTCGACGCAATGGAAACACACCTCACGACGGCCCGTTCCGCGTCGTGATCGTTCTCGACAAGGCGCAGATCGCGGCTCGCCTCGATCTCGCCCGCGCCGCCGAGGCCGTCGAAGAGGCCTATCGCGCCGCCAGCGCCGGCGAGGTCGAACTCCCGCCCGTCGGCCACATCACGTTCCCCGGGGCCGACGCTGATTGCCACATCAAGTTCGGCCACCGCCGCGGCGACGAGGTGTTCGTCATCAAGGTGGCCACCGGCTTCCCCGACAACGACCCGGCCGACGCCCCCGTCAACAACGGCGTGTCCCTCGTGCTGTCGGCCGAGACGGGCGAAGTCATGGCGATCCTCCACGACGAGATGATGCTCACCGACATTCGAACGGGCATCGGCGGTGCCATCGCCAGCCGAACCCTGGCCCGATCCGACGCCAGACGCATGCTCGTCGTCGGGACCGGCATCCAATGCGCCCGCCAGATCGAGAGCCATCGGGCGCTTCTCAGCGACGACCTCGACATCACGATCTGGGGCCGCAACGCCGACAAGGCCGCCGCAGCCGCGGTCGCTGCCGGCGAATGCGCCGTCGCCGACGACCTGGCTGGTGCGTGCCTCACCGCCGACATCATCGTGACCACCACGGCAGCCCGTTCACCGCTGATCGACGAGTCGATGGTCCGTCCGGGGACCCACATCACCGCGCTCGGCGCCGATGCGCCAGGCAAGCGAGAACTATCGGCCGCGCTCCTCGAACGGGCCGATGTCGTCGTGGCCGACAGTGCCGGCCAATGCCTCGATCATGGCGAGCTCGCCGCCTTGGCCGATCCGAGGGCCGAGTTCATGGTGCCCGAACTCGGCGCGGTACTCGCCGGCTCGACTCTCGGCAGAACCGACGACGCCCAGATCACGATCGCCGACCTGACGGGCATCGCCGCGCAGGACATCGCCATCGCGTCGACCGTCCTCGGCTGAACCGGGCGCTGTCTGACCCCATCAGGCGTGTTTGCCGATCTCCCAGCCCTTGTCGCCGATCAGCGGTTGGGCGACGACGATCGCATCGGGTTCCAGCTCGGTGGCGATCGAATCGTTCCAGCGATTGAAGACCCCGAACATGCACACGACACCGAGGATCTCGGTGATCTCGTCCTCGGTCCAATGGGCCGCCATCTCGTCGTAGATCTCATCCGTCACCGCGTTGGGAACCGCCCCGGCAGCAAACGCGAACTCGAGCGCGGCCCGCTCCTTGGCCGAAAACAGTTCACTGGTCCGGAACTCATAGACGGCAGCCATCTTCTGTTCTTCGATGCCGTGACGCGTCGCACTCAAGGCGGTGTGCGCCTTGCAGTACTGACACCCGGCGGCAGCGCTGGCCATGTGGCCGACCAGGCGCTTGAACCCGAGGTCGACCAAGCCGTCAGGAGCGAAGACGGCCCGATTCATCGCCACCACGGACTTCGCCAACGCCGGGACGCGCTGCATCGTCAGCAGGCTCGTCGGAACCATGCCGAGCGTGCCGACGAAGTGCTCGAAGATCCCCTCGAGGTCATCATCGCCGCTGGCGTCGATCGGAAGAGGTTGCATGCGGGCCATGGAGTCGCTCCTGTTGGGAGGGTGGTCAGATCGAGACGTGACGCGGGCGTCAGCGAGGTTCGCGGGGCAGCCCGAGCACGCATTCGCCGAGAATCGTGCGCATGACGTCTGACGTGCCGCCCTGGATCGTGTAAGCGGGGGCGTAGCAGATGGCGTTCGGAAGCGAGTCGCCGACCAGCGCCATCGGTCCGAGCACGTCGGCGGCGAACTGTGCCACCCGCTGCTCGTGCTCGGTGCAGAACGCCTTGGTTCCGGCACTGAAGTCGGCGGGACCCTGGCCGAGCGCGCCGCGGAACACCATCAGCCGACCGAGGCGGTAGCCCGTCTCGATCGAGGCGATCGCCTGACGGATGCGAGGATCGGAACGGTCGGCGTGCTCGAGGGCGAAGTCATACAGCGGACGGTTCGACACCAGACGGTCGATGCCGCCCCGCTCGTGCGCGAGCTGCGTCATCGTCTGTTTGAACGCCGCACCTTCCGCTCCGACCAGGTTCTCGACCGGGACGGCGACGTCGGTGAAGAAGACCTCGCAGAAGTGCTCGTTTCCGACCATGTCTCGCACGGTCCGCACCTCGATCCCGTCGAGGTCCATCGGCACGACCAACTCGCTGACCCCCTCATGCGGACGACCGGACGCGTCGGTGCGACAGATGAGATAGCAGTAGTCGGCATCGGCGGCGATGCTCGTCCAGATCTTCTGTCCGTTGAGGATGTAGTGATCGCCATCGCGCACCGCTGCGGTCTTGAGCGCGGCGAGATCGGAACCAGCGTCGGGTTCACTCATCCCAATGCACCAGGTTGTGTCGCCCGACAAGATGCCGGGGAGGAACTCGGCCTTTTGATCGTCGGTGCCGTAGGTGTAGATGGCGGGCCCCATCTGCCGATCGGCGACCCAGCTGGCGGCGATCGGGGCGCCGGCACTGATCATCTCCTCCGCCATGATGATCCGTTCGACACCGGGGCGGCCTCCGCCGCCCGCTTCGACCGGCCATGTCATGCCGATCCAGCCCTCGTCGGCCAGGACTCGGGCGAAATCCTTCGAGTAGCCGTTGACCCACGAGTCGTTCCACTTGCCGTAATCGGCGACTCCCTGTTCGGCGACGGCCCGCGCCCGGGCCCGCAGCGTCTCCCACTCGGGGCGCATCGCGAAGTCGAGGCTCATCCCCTCACCTCCTCATCCCCACACCTCAGAAGCCGGCTGAGCCCGGCCACCATGGCGGCGCGGGCATCGTCGAGCGGCAATCCCCGGCTGTGAATCAAGAAGTCGACCGATTCGATCTGGGTCAACAGATCACCGGCCGTCGCCACCGCGTCGCGCTCGCCGGCCTTGAGCGCGCCGAGCTCAGGAGCGAACTGAGCATCGAACTGGCGACGCATCAGCGCTCGGTTCTTGTCGAGTTCTGAGCGCAGCCTCGGAAGCGAGGCGGCGTTGGCGATCGTTGCCCGAAACACCGGACCGATGCCGTCGTAAAGGCGCAGACGGGTCGCGACGAGCTCGTCGATCCGTTTGTGGCTGTGCGGTGTGTTTGTGTTTGTACCTCGCACTCATTGTTTTGGACTGTAATCTAGTCGTTTCTGTTGCGAGGAGTGGCCTTCATCGCGAGAGTTTGTCGTGAAGGAAATGTAGTCTGTAATAGGTACATGCCTTGAGATAGATGGGAACTCAGAGCCCTTGCGCGGTTCGGACATAAATGCG
>CALLIQ010000073.1 GCA_938008925.1 uncultured Acidimicrobiales bacterium | reverse complement strand
ACGAATCGGGGGCGAGACGTTGCCGCTTCACCCACCGCTCGATGGCGGCCTCCGCATCGGCTTCCCCGAGCCGGAAGGGGATGATGCCGTCGACCCGGAGACCCGCCGGTGCGTCGTGGACGTCGGAGCGTTGGAGCTCCGTCGCGCAGAAGGGACAACTCGTCGATGTCAGAGTCCCGACGAACACTTCTTCGCCACCGCAGACCGGACATGCCACCTGCTGCAGCGGGAGCTCTTCGGCAGCGGGTGCGGGCCCAGCCGTGGGGCGCTCCGCAGCCACATCGACCGAGCGCCGCTGGGCTCGATGCAACGGTGCGACGTCGGTCCGGGTCGGCACGACCTCCGCTTCGCCGCACGCCGTGCACTCCACGTGCTGGTCGTCGATGCCGAAGCGCATCGCGCCGCCGCAGCCCCGACACGCCATCGTCGTGATGCCGCCCCGATCGGTCGCGCTGGTTCGGCGCGGTCCTGATGGCGCACCCTCGTGCTGGTCGTCGCCGAGATCGGCGATGGTCCCGTGCTCGCTCACACCCGATGTATCGGCGAGACCGATGCCTCTCTGGAGTGCTGGCCGCCGATGCGAGCCTCAGTCGTAGTAGGCGGTCCCGGGTTGTGGTCCCTCGTCGAGCTCGGCTCGCGCCTGGGCGAGCAGGTCGAGCCGTTCGCTCAGCGCATCGAGTTCGCTCTGGACGTTGCCGCTGTCGAGGCCGCTGGCTCGAGTGATGAGGCTGCCCGTGATGTCCTCGAACTGCTCGACCGCAGACGTGAGGCTCGCCAACACGTCGGGCTTCAGTCGATCGGCCAGATTCGACGCCGCGACGATCTGGTCATCGAGAGTGATCGCTTCTCGCTCGACCGACGCGACGATCTCTGGCATCGCCGGATCGTCCGAAGGGGTCGCGTTGAGTCCGGCGACGGCGTCGCGCACCCGACGGTGCAGCTTCGCTTCTGGCTCATGTGAGCCGAACCAGTTGGCGGGCGCGTTCGACGGCGTCCCGGCGACCACCTGGTTCTGCTTCTGCGCGTTCCGGCCGACGGCCTTGCCGCCGAGCAAGGCGACCGCGGCTGCAGCGCCGATGCCGAGCGCCACGATCAGAAAGAGCACGAGGAGAATCATCACGGGGATCAGCCTGCCAGAGATCGAAGGACGAGGAGCACCACGATGATCGTGACCACCAGGGCGATGGTCGCCGCGATCTTGACCTTGCTCCACGGCCGCTCGCCGTGGATCTCGCCGGTGGCTCCGTTGATGAACACCTGCCACGGTTGGCCCTCGTAGATCACGGTGAGGAGCCAGATCGGCAACAGGACGTGCTTGTAGGTGACGTTCGAGAGCTGGGTCTGGCGATCGTGGATCCGTTGATCGCTGCCGCCGATGTCGTGGCGGATCGACTGATCGATCGTCTGATCCATGATGCGTCTCGCGTCGACGAAGCACTGCTGGATGTCGCGGTCATAGGTCCGGCACAGGTGACCGGCGATGTAGTCGGAGTGATAGGGCTGGATCTGATGAGCCGGCCACGGGTCGAGCTTGTTGACGTATTTCTCGGTGAACCCCGTGTTGGCGAGGATCGTGACGTCGTCGAACTCGTTCCAGACCCGACCACTGGCGTGATACCACTCGGTGTAGGTCTCGGTGCGTCGGTTCTCGCCGTGCCCGACCGTGCGAGTGCGGGTCTCGCCTCGCTCGCCCCGATAGTCGGTCATCGCGGAGGCGTCGTAGGTGAAGTACGACGCGTAGACCGATTCGAACGAGCCGGCGGTCGAGTACTTCTTGAACTCGGTCGGAGCGAACCACCGCTTGGAGATCCAGTTCTCGAGCGCCGCCGATGCCTGATCGTCGGTGATGGCAAAGGGCAGCACGGCGTCGACGCGGAGACGGTCGGGTGCTTCGTGCACGTCGGTCCGTTGGATCGGGGTCGCGCAGTAAGGACAGCGCGTGCTGGTCATGGTCCCGACGAAGGTGGTGTGACCGCCGCAGTTCTGGCAGACGATCTCCTTCTCACCCTCGGCGTGGGTCATCTCCGAGCCGGCGAACGCCTGGAGCGCGTGCGGGTTGTAGACCTGCTCGACCACGGCCGCATTCTGGTCGTGGACGATCGCCTCGCTGTAACCGCACTGCGGACACTGCAGCTGTTGCGACTCGATGTGGAACTCGAGCTGCCCACCGCAGCTCCAACAGGGTCGGGTCGCGACGTCTTGGGTGTCGTTGAAGGTCTCGGGCGCGACCGTTTCAGCCGGAGGTTCGGGTGGACTGGCAGCGGGTGGCTGTGTGGTTGCAGCCGGTGGCTGTGGCGGGCTCGCCGCAGGTGCGCTCGAGACCGGAGGCGCGGGTGGCGCCCCCATCGGGGGTGGCGCGGCCGCGGCCGGTGGCGCCGGGGGTGGCGCGGACGCGGGCGGTGCTGGCGGGCTCGCTTGGCGACGTGGATCGCCGGGGCGGCTCGGGGGTTGTGGCATGTGGTTCCCTCCTCGTGCCACTCGGAATGTGATCAGTCAGCCGCGGGCGGCGTGGGCGGCGCCTCGGCCGGAGGTGCCGGCGGAGGATCCTGGGGGAGCGGCGGCGGCGCCTGGAACAGCACGGCCAACGCTGGCACCGTGTTGGCGGCAGCCCAGCCGGCCATGCCGGCGGTCCAGACCATCGAGGTCGGCGTCATCTGGCCGTTGGCCAATCCGGCTCGCATCTGATCGACGGTGAACGGGCCGGCTTGCTGGCCGTTCATCGCCACGTGGTAGCTCGCCTGCGCCGGCAGGGGCGGGGGAGCGGCAGCGGCGGCTTGCTGCTGACCGGGCTGACCGCCCATCGCAGCGCCCATCTGGTTGGCCATCTGGCCGGCCATGGCAACGCCCATGCCCATCGACATCATGTCGCCCATCGGCGAGCCGCCTTCGTTGCTCGCAGCGGCGACCATCGCGTTGGCGGCCTGCGCCTGGGTGTAGCGGTTGAGGTCGCCGGCGTTGTCGATGTAGCCGGCCTGCTCGACGCCTCGGGCGACACCACGGGTCATGGCCTGGGTGATCTCGTCTGGCAACGAGATGTTCATCGTGATCTCGGGAATGGCGAGGCCGTACTCGTCATCGACCCGCTCGGCCACGAACTCTCGGAGCTTCTCGGACAGTTCGACCTGCTTACCCTGCAAGTCGATCGCGCCGAGTCCGGACTCCATCACCATGTCGGAGAACGCCAGGGTGATCACGCGACGCAACAGCTCGGTGATCTCTTCGATCTCGACGGCGGAGTCGGTACCGATCACCTCGCGGAGGAAGATCCCCGGATCGTCGACCTTGACGACACACAGGCCGTTCGCCCGGACCTGCACCATCTTGAAGTCGGGGTCGCGCACCGTGACGGGTTGCGGCGTGCCCCACCGGAGATCGGTGACCGGACGGGTGTTGATGAAGTAGACCTCGCTGCGGAACGGGCTGTCGAAGCCGTGCTTCCAGCCCTGCAGCGTCGAGAGGATCGGAAGGTTCTCGCTGGTGAGCTCGTAGTGGCCCGGCTCGAAGGTGTCGGCCAGCGAGCCCCGGTACACGAACACGGCCTGCTGGCCTTCTCGCACGATGAGCTGTGCGCCGTTCTTGATCTCGTTCTGGTAGCGAGGGAAGCGCCACGCCAGCGTGCTCCTCGAATCATCGATCCACTCGATGATGTCGACGATTTCGCCTCTGATCTTGTCCATCAATCCCATGTGCCCTCCTCGGCTGGATCGGGTTGACCCTAGTCAAGCCCGCGTCGGTGTTTCGGTTCGCGTGGTCGGGTCGTCGGTCGAGTCATCAACGCTCGACCGGCGGATTCGGTTCCCGACCGGATTCGTCGTGTCCTTCCTTTCGGCTTCACGCCCACGAAACAAGAGCGAAACGTTCAGTTCCTACGGTTCGCGTATGGACGTCGAAATTCTGAGCTGGCCTGAACAGCGCTCCAGACGCTCTGCCTTGCGCGAAGCCCGCCTCCCCCGCCTTCTTCTCGTCGACCCGAGCGTCGCCCCGCCCGTGTGCTCCGATCCGCTCGAAGACTGGGCCCAGCGCTCCGCTTCCGGTGCGGAGATCGACGCTCGCCGAACGGCTCTGCAGCTCTT
Source organism: uncultured Acidimicrobiales bacterium (assembly GCA_938008925.1). Classification (GTDB taxonomy): domain Bacteria; phylum Actinomycetota; class Acidimicrobiia; order Acidimicrobiales; family SZUA-35; genus CALEWY01. The sequence goes on along the minus strand of CALLIQ010000073.1, from coordinate 6,298 downwards.
GGCCGAGGGTTCGCTCGAGGAGATGCCGGCTGCCCCGGTGCCCGAGCTCGACGACGACAACATCGTGCGCGTCGGCTCGGCGTGGGTGTCGGTGTCGCCCCTCGAGGCGCGCCTCGTCGCCACGATGCTCGAACGACCCGGCGCCGTCGTGAGCCGCGAGCGATTGTCGGAAGCCGGTTGGCCCGGCACCGCCGCCGACCGGAACTCGCTCGACGTCCACATCATGCGCCTCCGCAAGCGACTGGCCGAGATCGGTGTCGTTGTGCGGACCGTTCGATCACGGGGCTACGCCATCCAGCCCTAGGCGGTGCCTTCATGGCTGTGGTTCCGTCGACGTGACACCATCAAGGAGACAGAGACAGCGCCTCTGACCGACATCTGACCTCCCCGAAGCCGGGCCGTTTCGACGGTCCGGCTTCGATGCATTTTGAGATCGGTGCGTTTCAGCCGTTCCGTCAGATTTGGTTCAGGCGGACGACGGTTAGGCGTCATGTTGTGCGAACGACCGAGAAACAAGGAGTCCATACGTTTTCTGACAGCACCGAGAAGCCGTGGTGCTCGAAATGATTGGAACGGAATCGTGAACCGAAGTCGCACTCGCTCAACCAAGACGATGGTGATGGCATCGCTTGGTGTTGCCGCCGTCGTTGCCATGGCCGGCCCCGCCGCCGCTCAGTCTGCGGATCAGTACGACCGCACGACTGCGGTCGGTGCTGAAGCCATGAACATGGTGGTACTCGACAACATCTTCATCTTCTTCTGCGCCGTTCTGGTGTTCTTGATGCAGGCCGGGTTCGGTCTCGTCGAGGCCGGGCTCACCCGAGCCAAGAACGCCGCAAACATCATGATGAAGAACCTCATGGACGTGAGCGTCGGCGTGTTGATGTTCGGCCTCATCGGCTTCAGCATCGCCTACCCCGGTTTCGACGGTGGCTGGTTCGGTACCGCTGCCCAGACCTTCGGCGTCGACGGATTCTTCGACAACACGCTCGTCGACATCTCGCCCGAGTCCCTCGCCGATGGCGTCTACCCCCTGGCCGTTCCGGTCGACTTCTTCTTCCAGGCAGCATTCGCCGCAACGGCTGCGACGATCGTGTCCGGCGCAGTCGCCGGCCGCACGAAGTTCGTCGGCTACCTCGCCTACTCGGTGCTGCTCACCGGCCTCATCTACCCGATCGTCGTCAGCTGGAACTGGGGCGGCGGCTGGCTCTCCGCCCGTGAGACCGCATTCGTCGACTTCGCCGGATCTGGTCTCGTGCACATGACCGGCGGTTTCGCCGCTCTGGTCGGCGCCATCGTCATCGGTCCTCGCATCGGCAAGTACGACGAGAACGGCAAGCCGAAGGCCATGCCGGGTCACAGCATCCCGCTCGCCATCACCGGTGTGTTCCTCCTCTTCATCGGCTGGTTCGGGTTCAACCCCGGCTCCCAGCTCCAGGCCGACATGGCCGTTCCGGTCATCGCCGTGCTCACCGCCTTTGCCGCAGCCGCCGGTGCTCTCGCCGCCATGGTCACCTCGTGGCTCACCATGAAGAAGCCCGACGTCTCCATGGCCGGCAACGGTCTGCTCGCCGGTCTCGTCGCCATCTGCTCGGGCATCGGTGAGATGTCTGCCTTCGGCACCCTCCTCACCGGCGCAGTCGCCGGCGTGCTCGTCGTCCTCTCGGTGCTCGCCATCGAGCGGGCCGGTATCGATGACCCGGTCGGCGCCTTCAGCGTCCACGGTGTCTGCGGTGCCTGGGGCCTCATCGCCACCGGCTTGCTGGCCACCACCAGCCCGATCAACGGTGCCACCGAGTCGGCTGGTCTCTTCTACGGAGGCGGCGGTTCGCTGCTCGTCACGCAGCTCATCGGCATGGTCGCCATCGGCGTCTTCGTCTCCGTCGCTGCCTTCATCGTGTTCGGAGGCCTCAAGGCCGCCGGCCTCTTGCGGGTCAGCGAAGAAGAAGAGCGTGCAGGACTTGACGTGTCCGAGCACGGTGCCCCCGGCTACGGTCCCGACATGCTCGTCGCTTCGAGCGTCTGAGCCGGATCCCAGACAAAGAACAGGATTGCACGCATGCAACTCGTTACCGCAGTGATCAAACCGCACATGCTCGATGAGGTGAAAGAGGCCCTTCGAGGCATCGGGATCCAAGGAATGACCGTCACCGAGGTCAAGGGGTTCGGCCGCCAGGGCGGCCACACCGAGACCTATCGAGGCGCCGAGTATCAGGTCGACTTCGTTCCGAAGGCCAAGCTCGAGATCGTCGTCGATGGAGCCGACGTGACCAAGGTGACCGAAGCCGTGTCGAGCGCAGCTCAGACCGGCAAGATCGGTGACGGCAAGATCTGGGTGACCCCGGTCGATGCGATGGTTCGCATCCGCACCGGCGAGCTCGGAGCCGACGCCATCTGATTCTGGGGAACCGTCAGTTCGGCAGCCCGATCAGGGCCATCAGGTCGAGATCGGCCTGTGTGACCGGCCCACCGATCCGGGCTGCCGACTGACCCCCCAACAGCCAAACGGCGAACGCTTCGGCGAAGTCGCCCGCTGGTGAGAAGAAGTCATTGGTACCCGATGTCGGGTACCACGCTCGCCCGGTGAGGCCTCGTTGTTCGAGCCACCGTTGTCGCTCGGTGTCATCCACATGACGCCAGTCGACGACGTGGCCGATCTCGTGGGCCATGACCCGGGCGAGTTGCGCGTCCGAGTGGCTCGACCGGACGAAGAGCTCGATCTCGCGGCGATCGAAATGCACGAAGGCGGAGACGTCGCTTCGTCCAGCCTGAAAGCTCACGGTCCAACCATCGAGGACCTGACGCCAGGGGTAGTCGATCGACTCGAGCGCATCCATGCCTCGCCGACCGACATCTGAGTCCGCATCGATGAATGTCACGGCGAACGCTTCAGCCTCCGACCCAGCACCATCCGCCCCAGCACCGTCTGACCCAGCACCGTCTGACCCGCGGCCAGCGGGCTGCGGAGCCGGTTGGCTGAGCACTGCGGTGGTGAGCGGCGTGTCGTCGAGATCGACCGTCGAGCCGACGGCCGCCGTCGTCGATGTCACGCTCACCGACCCATCGATCGTCGGACCCGCCGGATCGAGGGCGGTCGAAACGGATGCCGAGTTGTTGAACTGCACCGTTCCGGCCACGGCGAGATCGAAGCGCGAGCCGTCGGTGAGGTCGATCACGATGCCGTCCGAACCCGTTTGGCCTTCGGCGGCTTGCTGTGCCACCGACGTGGTCACCGCGGCGGAGGTCCCCCCGACGAGCGTGGCGATGACGAGGCCAGCGATTCGGCGCTCGGTCACCGGTCGGCGGCGAGGTCTTGCATGAGCTCGATCTGGGCGTCGGTCGGAACGTCGCCGATCTCGCTTCGGAATCCCGCCTCGCCGACCTGCCATGCCGCGAACGACTCGGCGAAGTCGCCGGCACCCGTCGCGAAGTCGGTCGTGCCCGACCCTGGCCACCACTCGGCAGCCCCGACGGAGCGAGCGTCCTGCCACGCACGGCGATCGTCACCGTCATTGAGGGTGACGTCGACGGCGTGCCCCAATTCGTGGGCGATCACGTGGGCGAGCTGCTCGACGGTCTGATCGGGGCGGACGAAGATCTCGATCCGCTCGTCTCTCGTGTGGGTGAGGCCGAAGAGCTCGTCGTTCGGCTCGGTGAACTCGATCGTCCAGGCCGGGAGCATCGACGCCCACGGGTAGGAGATCTGATCGAGCGCGGCGAGGCCGATCTCGAGCGCTGGACCCGATCCGGCAATCCGGTCGGACGCTCGATCGGACGCTCGATCGGACGCTTGATCGGATGGTGTGCCGTCGTTCGCAGCTGAGGCGAGGAGTGGGTCAGCCGAGTCGGTGCTCGAGCCACCCGTGTTCGTCGTCGCCCCGGCCGTCAGCTCGCGAATGTCGTCGAAGGAACCGATTGTCGGCCCAACGGGAACCGCGAGCAGGCTCGCCCCCAGCGCCATCATTCCTCCGACCAACCACCGGGTCGAGCGTCCGTTGGACAACGTTCCGCCTTCGTCTTCTCCGTCCAATGCTGACCGGGCGGTGTTGCGCTCTCCGCTCGACCCTCGCATCGGAGTCCGGTGGGCGCCCGGACCAAGTGCTCACGCTATGTGACCCACGAGTGCGGAGAGAGAGCAATCCCGCCCGGGCCCGGGTAGGGCCTCGGCTAGCGGGTGTCGTCCGTTCACCGCTGTTCGTGAGGGATTTGGCCTGTGGGAAACGTCACACTCAGAAAACTTGTCAATGGCACACTCAAGTTTGTAGTATTCGACGCACTGAGCTGCTAGAAGTCTCGGAAACCCCTGCAAGACCCCCGTAGAAGTAACCCCTCCGCCTCGGCCTGAACGGTCGAGAAGAAAGGCAGTCCTCACATGGCAAAGGCCGTTGGAATCGACCTGGGCACGACGAACTCCGTCGTCGCCGTTCTCGAAGCGGGTGACCCCGTCGTCATCCCGAACTCCGAAGGTGCTCGCACCACCCCGTCCGTCGTCGCGTTCTCCAAGGACGACGGCGACGTGCTCGTCGGTGAAGTCGCCAAGCGACAGGCGATCACCAACCCCGACAAGACCATTCGCTCGGTCAAGCGCCACATGGGCACCAAGTGGACCACCGAGATCGACGGCAAGGCTTACACCTCGCAGGAGATCAGCGCTCGCACGCTGATGAAGCTCAAGCGCGATGCCGAGGCGTACCTCGGCGACACCGTCACCCAGGCCGTGATCACCGTTCCCGCCTACTTCGACGACGCCCAGCGCACCGCCACCAAGGAAGCCGGCCAGATCGCCGGCCTCGAGGTGCTCCGCATCATCAACGAGCCGACCGCGGCAGCGCTCGCCTACGGCCTCGAGAAGGAAGGCGAGGACCAGACCATCCTCGTGTTCGACCTCGGCGGCGGCACCTTCGACGTCTCGCTGCTCGAGATCGGCGACGGCGTCTTCGAGGTGAAGAGCACCTCCGGTGACACCGAGCTCGGTGGCGACGATTGGGACGAGGCCATCATCGAGTGGCTCGTCGCCCAGTTCAAGAACGCCCACGGGGTGGATCTCGGCGCAGACAAGATGGCCGCACAGCGCCTCAAGGAAGCGGCCGAGAAGGCCAAGATCGAGCTGTCGACCACCCAGTCGACCAACATCAACCTTCCCTTCGTGACCGCCACCGCCGAGGGTCCCCTCCACCTCGAGGAGAACCTCAGCCGGGCCAAGTTCCAGGAGATCACCGCCGACCTGCTCGAGCGTGTGAAGAAGCCGGTGCAGGCGGCCGTCAAGGACGCCGGCATGAGCTACTCCGACATCGACCACATCGTGATGGTCGGCGGCTCGACCCGCATGCCAGCGGTGAGTGAGCTCGTCGAGAGCCTCACCGGCAAGGAAGCCAACAAGTCGGTCAACCCCGACGAGGTCGTCGCCGTCGGCGCCGCCGTCCAGGCCGGCGTGCTCAAGGGCGACGTCAAGGACATCCTCCTGCTCGACGTCACCCCGCTCAGCCTCGGCATCGAGACCAAGGGCAGCGTGATGCACAAGCTCATCGAGCGGAACACCACGATCCCCACGCGTCGCACCGAGACCTTCACCACCGCCGACGACAACCAGCCATCGGTCGAGATCCACGTGCTCCAGGGCGAGCGCGAGATGGCGTCGTACAACAAGACGCTCGGCAAGTTCCAGCTCGTCGACCTGCCGCCGGCCCCTCGTGGCATCCCGCAGATCGAAGTCACCTTCGACATCGATGCAAACGGCATCGTGCACGTGAGCGCCAAGGATCGTGCGACCAACAAAGAGCAATCGATCACGATCACCGGCGAGTCGAAGCTGTCCAAGGACGACATCGAGCAGATGGTCAAGGACGCCGAGGCCCACGCCGAGGAAGACGCTCAGCGTCGCGAGGAAGCCGAGATCCGCAACGGAGCCGACAGCCTCGTCTACCAGACCGAGAAGCTGCTCCGCGAGCAGGGCGACTCGCTCAGCGACGACGAGACCAAGCCGGTCGAGGAAGCCCTCGCCGAGCTGAAGACCGTCATCGCCGGCGACGACATCGAGGCCATCAAGGACAAGACCGAGGCCCTCCTCGGTGCCAGCCAGGCCGTGAGCACGAAGCTCTATGAGCAGGCTGCAGCCGAAGCCGACGGCGGCGACGCCCCTGCTGACGAGGCCGCGAACGACGACGATGTCGTCGACGCCGAGATCGTCGAAGACGACGACGAGGACGAGGAGTGAGCGCCGGCGACGCAGCCGGCGCTGAAACTCCCGACGGCACGCCGAACGCTGGCGCTCCCAGCGATGGCAATCCGAGTGACGCCG
>CALLIQ010000072.1 GCA_938008925.1 uncultured Acidimicrobiales bacterium | reverse complement strand
GGTCGATCTCACGAGTCGGCCGGTGTCACCGGTCGGTCAGCCGACGATCCATCGTTCGTTCAGCGAGCCGGCCGCTTCGGCCGTCTCGAAGCGACCCTTCGCCCGCATCGCTGCCTCTCGCAGCGCGGTCTCGGGGTCGATTCCGGCAATCCGGCTCTGCTCGACGAGTGCGAGCAGTCGGTCGCCCAGCTCGGCGACGTCGTCCAACTCGTTCGCGAGCATGGTCTCCACCCAACCCGGATCGGCGGCAGCGCCAACTCGATCGGCCTTGGTGAGGATCTTCTTCGCCAGCATGAGCGCGGGGAGCGCCGTGGGAATGCCGTCCATGACGGATTCCCGACCCTTCTCGTCCTTCTTGATCAGCTCCCAATTGGACGCGACGGCATCGGCGTCGTCCGCTTCGACGTCGCCGAAGACGTGAGGGTGCCGCGTGACGAGCTTGTCGTGCATGGTCGCCGCCACATCCCCGACGGTGAATGCACCCTGCTCGGTCGCCAGCTGACTGTGGAACAGGATCTGGAACCACAGGTCGCCGAGCTCTTCCTCGAGGTCGGTATACGCATCGAGCGATTCGGGGGCGTCAGAGACCGCATCGATCGCTTCGACCACCTCGTAGGTCTCCTCGATGAGGTAGGGCCGGAGGGTGGCGTGGGTCTGCTTCGCATCCCACGGGCAGTCTCGCCGCAGCCGGTCGACAAGCTCGATCGAACGTTGGAGCTCCCGAGCGATCGGAGCGGCCACCTCGGGCAGATACAGCGACGTGAGGTGGTCGGCCTCCACCACCCGATCGAGATCTGGCCACTCGACCTCGACGATCCGCTCATCCTCGGTACCCAGGCCCTGGAGCACGATCGCCTTCATCTCCGGTCCGGCGTCGATGGCAAGCTTGACGTCGGAGAGCACCCATTGCGCATGCGTGTGGGCGACCAACAGAGGCCCGACCTCACCGGCGGCATCGGCTGAGAACGTGTGGCCGTCGATCAGACGAACGCGACTCTCGACCGGGTCGATCTGGAGCCGAGCCCAGGCCACGTCCAGGAACGACAACGAGGGAACGAGTTCGACATCGACTCGATCGTCGGCCCGCAGATGAGCGACGGACCGCTCGAGCACGAGCGGGGATCCGGGAACGATGTAGACGACACCATCGCCATCGCCGTCGCGATCGTCGATCGCAGCCACCACCAGCTCATCGGCGATCGTTTGGTAGACGTCGGCGAGCTCGTCCGAGCGGTTGTAGATCTCGTCGAACGAACGCGCTTCACCAGCTCGCTCAGCCGTTGGATGTCGCGTGGTCCTGAGGAAGCGAACGCCGTTGCGCTCGATCGCCTGAGCGGTCGCCTCGGTGAGATCGCCGGCGCCGCCGGGCCCGAGGCCGCAGACCGTGATCGATGGGCGCATCGCCTGACTCAGCCGCCCGCTTCAGACACGGCGAAGACGGCCAACTGGTTCTGGTCCCACTGGAAGCCGCTGAGAGCCGGGCCGAAGATCACCACGACGTCTCGGAGCGCTGCCTCGATGACCGGGCTAGCCGCGAGTGCGGGGTCAGAGGCCGGAGCGGGCTGCTCATCGATCTCGTCGACGATGATGATGTGGAAGCCGAACTGACTCTGGACCGGGCCGACGACTTCACCGATCGTCGCTGCGACGACGGCGTCTCGGAACTCCGGCACGTAGTTGTTCGGGTCGGCGCAACCGAGCGCACCGCCCTGCGCACCGCTGCCGGTGTCGATCGAGAACTCGATGGCGAGCTCGCTGAAGTCGGCGCCCTCGTCGAGCTGGGCGATGAGGTCGTTCGCTTCGGCTTCTTCGGTCACGAGAATGTGACGCGCACACGGCAGCTGCAGCATCTCGGGTTCGGACTGATCGCCGAGGATGTTCTCGCCGAGGGCCACCTGTTTCGACACGAACCGAGCGAGCAGTTCGAGGTAACCGTCAACCTCTTCGTTGACCTCTGCCGCGGCCACCTCGGGGTCGGGCTCGTTGGCGAACACACCGACGAGCTGCTGGAGGAAGAGCCCGCGAGCCTCGGTGGTGTCGACGGAGTCGGGATCGATGTCAGCCTTTGCCAACTCGATGTCGATCACCTCTTCGTAGAGCAGGCGAGTGGCGACATCGGCACGGATGTCGTCCGGCGTTGCCTGCTGATAGATGTTCGCGACGAATCGCTCGCTGGCCGTGACCTCGTTGACGAGCGGATCGAGCTCGGAGCCGTCGACCTCGACGGTGGTCTGCGAATCGGCAGAGCCACTCTCGAGGCGGAACGCCACGCCATCGGTGGACGGAGTGCGCGACACGCCGCATGCCGAAGCGATCATGACGATCGCCACGAAGAGAGAAGTGAGGGCTGGACGCCGAGATCGAGTTGTCACGGGGGGCAAGGGTAGGGGGTCAGTCCACGTCCCAGGTGGCACCGGAGTGCAGAAGGGCATGGAGATCGCCTGGGCCCTGTTGCTCGTTTGCGGCGAGCAACTGGTTGTTCACCGCATCGGTGTACTCCGGACGATCGACCTGACGGAAGACACCGAATGGCGTCGGCGACTGACGATCGTGCGCGAGCTGGCCGAGCGCGAACGCGAGCGACGGGTCGTCGCGGCGCTCGTCGTGCACGAGCAGGCGGGTCGAATCGACGTCGGCGATCTCGACGATCGACACCGATCCGTTGTCGACGACCAGCCCACGCTGAGCGTCGGCTCCGAAGGTGATCGGCTCGCCATCGACCAGGTCGATCATCATCTCGGCACGAGCCGCTCGCTTCGTGACCGCGTCGAACGCGCCGTCGTTGAAGACGTTGCAGTTCTGGTAGATCTCGATGAACGACGCACCCTTGTGCGCGTGCGCACGTTTGAAGGTCGCCATCATGTGCTTGCGGTCGAGGTCGTGGGTTCGGGCGACGAAGGTCGCACCGGCGCCGATCGCCACGCTCAGCGGGTTGAACGGCGCATCGATCGAACCCATGGGTGTCGACTTGGTGACCTTGCCGACCTCGCTCGTCGGCGAGTACTGGCCCTTGGTCAGACCGTAGATCTGGTTGTTGAACAGCAGGATCTTGAGGTTGACGTTGCGGCGGAGGGCGTGGATGAGGTGGTTTCCACCGATCGACAACATGTCGCCGTCGCCGCCGACCACCCAGATGTCGAGATCGGGTCGTGCAGAGGCGAGGCCGCTGGCGATCGCCGGCGCACGACCGTGGATCGTGTGCATGCCGTAGGTGTCCATGTAGTACGGGAACCGAGCCGCACAGCCAATGCCCGAGACGAAGACGGTGTTCTCCTTCTTCACCTCGGTGTCAGGGTCTTCGGCCAGCTCCGCATAGAGGAACTGCATGGCCGCGAGGATGCCGTAATCGCCACAGCCCGGGCACCAGCGGACGTCTTGGTCCGAGGTCCAGTAACCGCGCTTGGTGGGGTCGAGGGTCACGTCGGTCACAGCGACACCCCCTCGGGGCTCGTGCCGGCGACAATCGACTCGACGGCCTCCACGATCTCGCCTCCGGTGAATGGCAAACCCTTCACTTTGTTGACTCCCTTGGCGTCGACGAGGTACTTGCCTCGCAGGATCTGCACGAGCTGGCCCTTGTTCAGCTCGGGAACGATGACGTGGTCGTAGCCGCTCAGCGCATCGCCGAGGTCGGCGGGGAACGGATTGAGGTGGGTGATGTGCACCCGATCGACCGGCGTGCCGGCGTCGCGAAGCCGCTGCGTGCTGGCCACGATCGAGCCCCACGTGGATCCCCACCCGACCAGCAGGATCTTGGAGCCGTCGACGGTGTCGACCTCGGCACCGGGGATGTCGTTCGCGATGTTGTCGATCTTCTCCTGCCGGAGGTCGGTCATGAGACCGTGGTTGTCCGGGTCGTAGTCGACGTTGCCGGTGACGTTCGCCTTTTCGAGCCCGCCCACTCGGTGCTCGAGACCGGCGGTGCCCGGGATGGCCCAGGGCCGCGATCCGATCTCGTCACGCAGGTACGGAAGGAACTCGCCGTTGTCGCCGTTTGGCTCGGTCGTGAACGACACGCTGATGTCTGGGAGCGAATCGACGTCCGGCAGCTTCCACGGCTCGGCGCCATTTGCCAGGTAGCCGTCGGTCAACAAGATGACCGGCGTGCGGTACTTGAGAGCGATACGCGAAGCCTCGATCGCCATGTCGAAACAGTTCGACGGGCTGTAAGCGGCGACGACGGGGAGGGGCGACTCACCGTGGCGGCCGTAAAGGGCCAGGAAGAGGTCGCTCGCTTCGGTCTTGGTCGGCAACCCGGTGGACGGCCCACCGCGCTGGACGTCGATGATCACCATCGGGAGTTCCATCGACGTGGCGAGGCCGATCGTCTCGCCCTTCAGGGCAACGCCGGGGCCCGACGTCGTCGTGTAGGCGAGATGGCCGCCGAACGAAGCGCCGAGCGCTGCGCCGATGGCGGCGATCTCGTCTTCGGCCTGGAAGGTGCGAACGCCGAAGTTCTTGTGGCGACTGAGCTCGTGGAGAATGTCGGAGGCCGGGGTGATGGGGTAGCTGCCGAGGAAGACCGGAAGCTTCGCCAGTTGGCCGGCGGCCACCATGCCCCACGACGTGGCGACGTTGCCGGTGATGTTGGTGTAGGTGCCCGGCTCGTTCGGGGCAGCGGCGACCTCGAACTGGTCACCGAACATCTCGGTGGTCTCGCCGAACGCATGGCCGGCCTTGAGCGCCATGACGTTCGCGTCGACGACGGTCTGGTTCTTGCCGAACTTCTCGTTGACCCAATCGATCGTCGGCTCGAGCGGCCGGGTGTACATCCACGAGATCAAGCCAAGGGCAAAGAAGTTCTTGAAACACTCCGC
>CALLIQ010000071.1 GCA_938008925.1 uncultured Acidimicrobiales bacterium | reverse complement strand
GTCTCCGACGGGAGTCATCGATCGATTCGAGCGATCTTCCGCTGTGGTTGGCCAGACTGCATCTCGCGCTTCCCGCGGGTGCCGCCTTGCGGCTCTCGGTGGAGGGCGACGTCCCCGTACCGCTCGGAACCCTCATCGAAGGCGCCGGCTTCTCCGGCGTCGGTCCCGACTACGTGCGCCTTCTCTCACTGCCCGATTTCGTCGTCCCCGGTATGCGGTTCTTGATCTGCGGGCTCAACCCGAGCGTTCACGCAGCCGAGGCCGGCGTCGGATTCGTCTCCCCGAGCAACCGCTTCTGGTCGGCCGCCAACGAAGCAGGTCTCGTCTCGCGCGATCGCAGGCCGATCGACGCGGCGACGATGGACGGCGTCGGGTTCACCGATCTCGTCAAGCGGGCCACCCCGAAAGCGAACGAGATCAACCGAGCTGAGTTCCGCGCCGGTTTCGCGAGGCTCGACCGTCTCGCGGCGTGGCTGCTGCCCAAGACGATCGTCATGGTCGGCCTGAGTGGCTGGCGGGCGGCGACCGACAAGGACGCCACCGCCGGGTGGCAGACCACCGAGGTCGGCGGCTGCCCCGTCTACGTGATGCCGAGCACGAGCGGACTCAACACCCATCAGAGCCACGACGACCTCGTCGCGCACATGCTCGAGGCCACCGGCGGCCCACCACCGGGCAGCACCGCGAGCGCCTGAGACGCGCGAGCGCTTCAAAACGGACGAAGCCGACCGGTTGCCCGGCCGGCTTCGCTCGAAATCGGTTGGCCTCGGCGCTGATCGCGCCAAGACGGTCAGCCCTCTTCGCCGTCGATCTTGTCAGCGACGTCCTGGACCTTGTCGATCTGGTCCGAGAACTTGCCGCCGGTGGCGGAGTCGACCGCATCCGCAGCCTTGTTCACGCCGGACTCGACTACGCCGCCAACCTTCTCGCGAGCGTCGCCAGCGACGTCGCCGACCTTGCCTGCAACGTCTCCGGCCTTGTCGGTCAGACCGCCAGCTGCGGACTGCGCCTTGTCAGCCATGCCTCCGGCAGCGTCGGTTGCGCCCCCGAAAAGCCCCTTGATCTTGTCCATCAAACCCATTGTCCAACTCCTAGTGCGGGCGATTCGGTCCCGGCGGGCCCGGAAACCGCCTTCTATTGTGCATGATTTCGCGGCCACACGCGCCCGAACGTCACATTTGGCCGTTCCGGCGGTCAGAGGAAGCTCGGGCGGGCGGCATGATGGGCGAACACTTCGGAGAGGTAGGGCCATGAGCGACGGAACACAGGATCGAGTGGAGCGCGGGGCGGGCGAGCTGTTCGTCGGCGAGCAGGTCGACGCGGCGAGCGGCGACCGTTCCGGAAACCCCGTGCTGTTGGACTCAGCCGACTTCACCACCCATGGAGTGATCGTCGGCATGACCGGCTCGGGTAAGACCGGCCTCGGCGTCGTACTCCTCGAAGAGGCGCTGTTGTCCGGCGTGCCGGTGCTCGCCATCGACCCGAAGGGCGACCTCGGCAACCTCGCGCTCACCTTCCCCGATCTCGCTCCGTCCGATTTCGAGCCGTGGATGGACGAGGGCACGGCCCGGGTCAAAGACACGACCACCGCCGAGATGGCAGCCGACACAGCCGAGCTGTGGAAGAACGGACTCGGATCGTGGGGCCTGACCGGCGACGACGTCGGCGCGCTCGGCAAGGCCGCCAACCCCGTCATCTACACGCCCGGCTCGACGCACGGCGTGGCGGTCAACGCGTTGGGCCGTCTGTCGGTGCCAGCGACCGATGACCCCGGCGCTCGCCAGGACGAGGTCGACGCAACGGTGAGCGGCCTGCTCGGACTCATCGGCATCGAGAGCGATCCGTTGTCGGGACGCGAGCACATCTTGATGGCCAACCTCATCACTCGCGCGTGGGACGCCGGCCAGGATCTCGATCTCCCGACCCTGCTCGGTCAGTTGCTCGATCCGCCGATGCGCAAGCTCGGCGTGCTCGACCTCGACACCTTCTTCCCAGCCAAGGACCGCCAGGGCCTCGTGATGAAGTTGAACGGGTTGCTCGCGTCGCCGAGTTTCGCGGCGTGGGCCGAGGGTGAACCGCTCGACATGGACACGATGCTTTGGGATGCCGACGGCAATGCTCGAGCCGCCGTCGTGTCGCTCGGTCACCTCGACGAGGCCGAGCGCCACTTCTCCGTGACCCTCATCCTCAGCCGACTCATCTCCTGGATGCGAGCGCAGCCCGGAACAGGCGAACTCCGAGTACTCGTCTACATCGACGAGGTGATGGGCCTCGCTCCCCCGAACGGCAATCCGTCCCCGAAGAAGCCGATCCTCACGTTGCTCAAGCAAGCTCGTGCGTTCGGCGTCGGGCTCGTGCTGAGTACGCAGAATCCCGTCGACCTCGACTACAAGGCCATCTCGAACGCGGGCACGTGGATGATCGGTCGTCTCCAGACCGAACAGGACAAGAACCGACTCATCGACGGCCTCCGTTCGGCCGACGGCGGTGTGGACATCAGCCAGGTCGAGGCGATGATCAGCGGTCTCGACAAGCGCCAGTTCGTTCTGCGTACGACCCGCTCGAGCGACCTGCCATTGTTCACCACCCGATGGGCGATGAGCTACCTCGCCGGCCCGCTCACTCGATCGCAGATCGGCGAGCTGATGGCGGGTCGACAGGCGCCGGCCATCGCGGCGGCGACCGGGGGCGGCGCTGCTGCGAGCGGGGCAGCGGCTGCGGCGCCGGCTCCTACCGAGCCAGAACTGGCAGACAACGAATCGACCGTGCCTCCGAACCTCCCCGGCTCGATCGAGGTCCGCTACGTCGTGAAGGCCGCGCCCTGGCTCGATCAGGTCGGCGCCAGCGCTGACGGGACCAAGCTGACCCCGGCGGTGGCCGCCCGCGTCGACCTGTTGTTCGACGACACGAAGTCGAAGCTCCGCCACACCGAAGAGTGGGAGGCGATCGTGCCTCTGCGCGGGACCTCGATCGATCTCGACGACGCCATCGCCGTCGACTTCGACGATCGCGATTTCTCGACCGACGCCCCCGAGGGCGCGATCTTCGTGCTGCCCGACTTCGACATCACGGCCAAGGCCATGAAGGCGGCCCAGACCGACCTGAAGAACCTCCTCTACACCGAGGAGACCATCAGCCTCCTCCACAACGCCCCGCTCAAGCTCTGGTCGCGTCCGGGCGAATCGGCCGACGACTTCGCGGCACGCTGCGAGGCCGCGGCCGACGAAGGCGCCGACGAAGAGGGGGCGAAGATCCGAACCAAGCTCGAGAAGAAGTACGACCAGGTGCAGACTGCGCTCGCCAAGGCGGAAGATCGCGTGATCGAGCTGGAGACGCAGGCCAAGGGTCGCAAGACGCAGAACGTGATCGACATCGGCTCGAGCATCCTGGGTGGACTGCTCGGCGGACGGCGCAAGACGCGTTCGATGGCATCGGCGGCTCGTCGTGCAGCATCGGGGTCGCGTCAGTCCGGTTCGATCGAGTCACGACTCGAGTCGGCCCGCAACCGTGTGGCCGAGAAGATCGAGGATCTCGATCAGCTCGAGGCCGATCTGCAAGATGCCGTGATCGAGATCGACGACGAGTGGACAGAGAAGGCCGCGGAGGTCGAGACCATCGAGGTGCCCCTCGAAAAGACCGACATCACCATCGACGACTTCTGGCTCATCTGGCTCCCCTCCAACCCCTAATCACCTGTCCCCTCCTCTGAGACACGACAGGTCCCAGAACCTGTCCCACCTCAGAGACACGACAGGTGCTGGCGCCCTCAATCCCAGTTGGCAGCGGCGTAGCAGCCGATCAAGAAGTTGCGATCCACCTGTCACGTCTCTGAGGTGGGACAGGTGGCGGGAGAGTGCGATCGGGCGGGTTTGGGTGAATCGAGGTGGGCGCTGGCGGGCGCGTCGATCGGGGCTCAGGCCGGGGCGAGATCTCGCACGGCCTGGAGCGGATCGACGCCGGCGAAGGGCATCACGGCGAGTGCTGGCGTGTCGACACCGGCTTCGACATAGCGACCGATGTGCTCGCGACACTCGTCGGGCGACCCGTGGATGATCAGCTCGTCGACGACCGAATCGGGAATCGCGGCCAGGGCGGCCTTACGATCGCCGTCCTTCCAGTTCTGCCACATGCCGCCGAGCACCTCAGAGCGTCCCATCCACTCGTGGAACGCGGCGTAGACAGGCACGTTGAGATAGGCGGCGATGGCGAACTTCGCCTGCTCACGAACCGTCTCGGCGTCCTCGCTCGGGCACACGAAGATACGGGCGGCGATCTCCGGAGCTGGCTTGCCCGCCTTCTCGGCTGCGGCATGCACGATCGGGGCGACGGTCGTGACATCGTCGGCTGACAGCCAGTTGATGATCGCACCGTCACCCTCGCGGCCCGCCATCTTCAACATGCCCTCTCGCAGCGCAGCGACGAGGATCGGCGGCTGCTCGGCGGGGCGAATCCCGAGGCGGAACCCCTTGATGTCGAACGAGTCGTAGGTCTCGCTGATCTTCTCGCCACCCATCGCCGCCTTCATGAAGCGAACGACGTCTCGGGTTCGCTTGTAAGGCTCCTCGAAGGGGATGCCGTTCCATCGCTCGACAATCACGTTCGACGACGAGCCGATTCCCATCACAAACCGACCGGGAGCCGCGTCGGCGAGCGACGCTGCGCTCTGGGCCAACAACGCGGGGCCACGGGTGAACGCCGGAATGATCGCAACGCCGAGGCGGAGCTCCGGTGCCCACGCTGCAGCGAGGGCGAGAGGGGTGAAGCCATCGGAGCCATCGGCCTCGGCCGTCCAGACGTCGGTGTAACCGAGGTCGACGAGCTCCCGGTAGATGTCACGGTGTTCGGCGAGCGGAATGCCCCCGAACGGGACGGTGATGCCGTAGCGAGATGTCATCCCGTCAGGCTGGCCCCTGCCACGCGGTGTGTCCAGACGAAGCCCGCAACTCGGCGACCGGGCGCGGGCCGGTCCAGACCCCAAAGGACAGGCTCGGCCCCTTGGTGTGAATGCTGAGCAGTCCGGGCCCTGGCGGTAGTGCCTCGATCTGGCCGAGTGGCTGACCGAGCTCCGCTTCGAACGCCGCCGTCACGATCGCACGGGTTTCGGGATCGGGCCCGGCGATCATCTGGCCAAGCTCGTGACGCTTCAGCAGCGCACGGTTGGCCTTTCGCGCCATTGGATCGCGGCGCAACCGGCGCCACGTCCGTGTCGGCGAGATGCCCGGCCGGAAGGCGAACTCCGGTCCGTCGAACGCCTGCCCCAAGAGAGTCGACAGCTGGCGGGTCGACGTCCGGAGACAGAACAGAGCCAGACGTTGACGCTCGTAGCCGAGCCCGAATCCGAACCGAGGCCGACGAATCTCCCAGATCGCCCACGCGGATGGGTCGGTCAGGTGATCGAGACGAACGAAGGAGCGCTCGTAGCCGATCGGACCGATCTGCCAACCACGCATGAACCCCGACCCCAACCACAGATCGTGACGAGCGTCGGGTACCTCACCAGGACGGATGGCGTCCCACAGGCGTTGTGCGTCGAGCAGGCGCTCGCGAGCCGTTCCTTTGTCGACCTCGAGCTGCAGGAGATCTCGAGGGCGGTCGCCGAAGATCGCGTCGACGCCCGGTGTCAGCGGCTCAGCGTCGCCGAACGCCGAGGCGCCGGACGGGTCCTCCGACGCGCCGGTGGGCGCACCAACTGCGCGACTCGAACCCGGACCAGCGGAGGCTGCCTGAGGCGACTCAATCGAGGTGTCGAGACGTGCGACCGCGTCTTCATATCGGTCGACCGCATCGGCGAACGCATTACGGGCCGTGAGCACCGATTGCATGGCCTGACGGACGACGAAGGGGATGCCGAGCGAGAGCAGCGCGGTGCGCTCTTTGCGTGAGACGACGAGGTCGTAGATCAGGAACAGGACGACGATGACCGCCCATGCCCCCAGTCCGGCCATCAGTCCCCTCAGCACACCGGGCACGTTATCGGTCCTGCTCGATCGGCGAGCGGACCTGCGGTCACGTCTCCCCCCTCAGCGACGAAGACCGGCTGAATCAAGGGGCAAATCAGACTGTCACACCCCCTCCTCATACTTGTTTTCATGACCACCCAGCTCACCCTCATCCCCGAGAACGCTTGGAAGCTCGACGAGCAGACCAAGCGCATCGGCCGCAAGGGCCTCGCCGACGCACGCGCCATCCTCGCTCGTCGCACCGAGGAGCCGGCCGAGATCGAGACTCTCCGCCTCGCCGCCTGATCCGCCGATTTCGCCCGCTCTCGCCCAACTCGTAGGCTCGCCTCATGTCTGACGTCGTCATCGTTGATGCAGTTCGCTCCCCCATCGGTCGCCGCAACGGTGGCCTCGCATCGGTTCATGCCGCCGATCTGCTCGGCACCGTGCAGGCCGAGCTCTTCGCCCGGACCGGCGTCGATCCGGCCGAGATCGGCCAGTCGGTCACCGGCTGTGTCTCCCAGGTCGGCGAACAGTCGTTCAACATCGGCCGCACCGCATGGCTCGCAGCCGGGCTGCCTCTCGAGGTCGCCAACACAACCGTCGACACCCAGTGCGGTTCGTCGCAGCAGGCCACCAATCTCGCCGCCGCACTCGTGGGCGCGGGAGTGGTCGATGCTGCGGTCGCCGGTGGCGTCGAGGTCATGAGCCGCATCCCGATCGGCGTCAACTCCTCCAAGAAGCTCGGGCTCGGCGTCCCGATCCCCAAGCCATACTTCAGCCAGTACGAGTTCACGAGCCAGTTCGAGGGTGCTGAGCGCATCGCCGACAAGTGGGGCATCACTCGCGACGACACCGACGCCTTCGGCCTTCGTTCCCAGCAGCTCGCGGCCCAAGCCTGGGCCGAGGATCGTTTCGCCACGCAAATCGTTCCGATCACCGCAGCCGATCTCGACGAAGAGGGCAACGAGCTCGAGTCGACCCACGTCGTCGATCGAGACGAAGGTCTGCGAGACACCACGCTCGAGGGTTTGGCCAAGCTCAGGGCCGTCGCTCGTGAAGACGGTGTCCACACCGCAGGTTCGTCCTCGCAGATCTCCGACGGCGCCGCGGCCGTCATGATGATGACCGCCGACAAGGCCGCCGCCCTCGGGCTCACGCCAAAGGCCAAGGTCGTCGACACGTGCCTCGTCGGGGTCGATCCCGTACTGATGCTCACCGGTCCGATCGACGCGACGCAGCAGCTCCTCGAGCGCACCGGGATGTCGATGTCCGACATCGACCTGTGTGAGGTGAACGAAGCGTTCGCATCGGTCGCCCTTGCGTTCCAGCGCGAGCTCGATGTCGACATGGACACGATCAACCCGAACGGCGGAGCCATCGCGCTCGGCCACCCCCTCGGAGGCACCGGCGCCTTCTTGATGACGAAGGCCCTGCACGAGCTCGAACGAGCCGACAAGTCCACGGCCCTGATCACGATGTGCTGCGGTGGTGGAATCGGAACCGGCACCATCATCGAACGCATCTGACGCGCCGCCGGGCGCGACTCGGCAGGGCTCAGTACGCCCCGCTCCGGCGGGGCGGTTCATCCGACCCTTCGTTCGCTCGGCCATTCGCTCGGTCATGGTCGCGCTCGTCACGAGCATGATCGTGACGGCATGCGGCGCGCTCGGTCTCGGCTCATCAGCTCCCCCGAGCACCGAGCCGGCCGGTACCGCAACGGTCGAATTCGTGATCGATGGTGACACCGTCGATCTCCTCATCGATGGTCGAGAAGAGCGCGTCCGCCTGATCGGCATCGACGCCCCCGAGTCGGTCAGTCGCAACGACCCTGTGCAGTGCTTCGGCCCCGAGGCCTCCGACGCGCTGACCGGCCTCCTGCCCCCGGGCACCGTGGTCACGGTCAGTCGAGACGTCGAGGCCCGAGACCG
>CALLIQ010000070.1 GCA_938008925.1 uncultured Acidimicrobiales bacterium | reverse complement strand
GACCCTTCTCGACGAACGCGAAGGCCTTCGGCAGACCGAAATGATCGACTCCGGGAAGCGTCACGAGCTCGCCGTTCGGCAGCGCTTCGGCGAGTGGATCGCCAGGTCCGGCGAAGTCCTTGTCACCGATGATCACCATCGTCGGGCAGGTGACGGCATTGACGTGCTCGATGTCGAGACGGGGCTGGCGACGCTGAATGAACGCAGCGAGCGCCTTCGGGTCGTTGCCGTCACGCTCGGACATCGACTTGAAGTGAGAGGCGACGAGGTCCTCGTCGTCGGTTCGGCCCTCGAGCGCATCGAGAATCGGGTTGCCCTCGCGCTGCTTGAACAGTCCACCGCCCATGCCGCCGATGACGATGCGGCCGAACCGACTCGGATCTTCAGCCGCCAAGGACAACACGATGCGGGCACCGGCCGAGTAGCCGACGGCGTCGACGGGCTGGCCTTCGGGGAGCACGGCAGCGATCCGTGCCTCGACGTCGTCGTAGGCGTCGACGCCGTGCGGCTTCTCCGCGTCGCCGTGGCCGAGAAGATCGGGAGCGATGACCTGGCGGCCGGCATCGGTCAGCAGATCGATCCAGCCGGGCTCTTGCCAGGTTCGCCGGGCGGAGGTGGCGAAGCCGTGGACGAGGAGGACGGGATTTGCATCGGCGCTCATTTCCTCATGCTGTCTGAACGAGCGTGAGTTCACCAAGTGCGCTGTCGCGGACCACCGCAGCTTCCGTCTCCGCTCGACGAATGGCTTGGATGTCGGTCGTCCGGAAGCTCGCGACGCGGGTGCTCCACGAGTCGATCACCTGTCGATCACCGTCGACGGCGAAGAAGGTCGTGAGCGGACCCTCCTGTTGGTAGGCGTCGGCGCCGGAGATCCGTTCGATGTTCGGCGAACCCGTCACCGGGTCGGTGGAGGAAGCGAGAGTCACGTCGAAGCAAGCCATGAAGCGAACCTACGACGGCGGTCCTGTGGGGTGCTAGAGGGGCAACCCTGTGAATTTCGAGCCGTCCGCTGTGCGCGGCGTGTGGGCGAGTTGTGAGGCGAGTGTGGAAAGCCTCCGCCAAAAAATCATCAGCCGGTGGTCGGATCTGGCCGACCACCGGCTGATGTAACCCCCGTTTGTCCCGGCAGGCCAAGCTATGACACTCGACACACGTCCGGTTCCGACAAACGTATTGGGGCCGAGCGCCGGTGTCAACAGTTCTGGATCACTTCTTTCGACGCATTCGAAGAGGCCTGTTCGAGGACACCTTCGCGAGGCGACCGTTCCTAGACTGCGCGAGTGAGCAACCCCGGCCGGACCACACAGCTGCGGGCCGACGGGCTCGAGGTTCCCCGCCCCGACCGGTTCGGACCGGACGATCCCTCGTACGAGGTCGCCATGAGCGCTCACGACGCGGCTGGCGAACGGGGCGAGATGGGCTACCTCGACCCCAGCACCGGCTTGTTCGTGATGACGGCCGGCTACCACGCCGAACGAGGTCACTGCTGCGACCGCGGCTGCCGCCACTGTCCCTATGAGGTGTGAGCCCTGACGAGATGTGAGCCCCTATGGGGTGTGAGCCCTGACGAGGTGTGAGCGCTTCCGAGGCCTGAGCCCCACGAAATCCTCTTCGGCTGGTTCTCGACTGGGCTGATCGCGGACGACCTCGTAGTGTCTGACCCCATGAGTGACCGCATCACCGTCAGCATCGACAACGGCGTCGCCGACGTTCGGCTCAACCGCCCAGACAAGCGCAACGCGCTCGACCGGGAGATGTTCGACGCACTCGTCGACACCTCGGCGTCGCTGGCCGCCGACTCGTCACTGCGATGTGTCGTGTTGTCCGGCGAGGGCGCGTCGTTCTGCGCCGGACTCGACTTCGGCAGCTTTCAGGGCATGGCCGACTCCGGGCCCCGTGAATCTTCGAACGACGGAACCGACGGCGTCACCGACGCCGGTGAGGGCCGGATCACGCACCACGGTCAACAGGCCGTCTACGGCTGGACGGAACTCCCCGTACCCGTGATCGCTGCGGTCAAGGGCCACGCACTCGGCGGTGGCATTCAGTTGGCGCTCGGCGCCGACATTCGCATCGTGGCGCCCGGCACGAAGATGTCGGTGCTCGAGATCCGTTGGGGCCTCGTTCCCGACATGACCGGCACGCAGGCACTGGTCAACCTCGTCGGCCTCGACGTCGCCAAGGAGTTGACCTTCACGGGCCGCATGGTCGAAGCCGAGGAAGCCGTCGACATCGGTCTCGCCACCTTCCTCGACGACGATCCGCATGCCCGAGCCATGGCCATGGCGCATGAGATCGCCTCCAAGTCACCGCACGCCGTGCGGGCGGCCAAGCGACTCTTCAACGAGGCACCAAAGGTCTCGGTCGCCGAAGGGTTCGCGATGGAGCGGGCCGAGATCGGCAAGCTCATCGGCAGCCCGAATCAGGTCGAGTCGATCAAGGCGTTCTTCGACAAGCGCGACCCCGAGTTCACGGACCCCGGCAACGCGTAGCGTTGCCGAACAGCCAGACGAAGCGTCCGCCTGGATCAGAGCCCCACGGCTGCGCCGATGAGCGCTCGCGGGTCGGCGACACCGGCCATGTGGTCACCGCGCATCTCGATCATGTGAGCGTGGCCGAACAAACCGAGGCCCCATCGTTCTTCGATCACCTGGTGGCCTCGGGCGGCGAGCCCTTCGCTCCATCCCGAACCCTCCTCGACAGCGACGGCGATGCGATCGAGCTTGGCCCAAGTGTCGAACCCCACGGCGTCGGGGACGGTCAGGGTGAAGCGCTGATCGGTCAAGGTTCGCCCAACGCTCTGCCCGCTGTGCAACAGACGCGCCGCCATCTGCAGGACGACCTGCGGTTGGCCGTCGCCGCCCATCGCGCCGAAGACGGTGCGGAGCTCACCGTTTGACGTCGCAACGGCGGGGGAGAGGGTGCTCGGTGGTCGGCGGCCAGGCGCCAGTTCGGCGGGGTGGCCCTCGACCAGTGAGAAGCCGATGCCGCGGTTGTGGAGGAAGACGCCAACCTCGGGAACCGCGACGTGTGCACCGAAGCCCGCAGCGTTGCTCTGAATCAGCGAGACACCCATCCCATCGCCGTCGGCGGTGCAGAGGTAGATCGTTCCGCCGCCGGCCGCTGGTGGCACGAGCGTGCTGGCCCGGTCGGCCGTGATGGCGGCACGCCGTGGACCCATTCGCTCCTCGGAGACGAGTGCAGCACCGTCGGCACCGTCGAACAGCACCGCCGCCCGATCGAACGCCGCCTGCTTCGAGGCTTCGACCAGATAGTGGGCCCAGAGCGGATCCGTCGGGTCCTCGGGCAGATCGAGTCCGTCGGCGATACGAGCAGCGGCGAGGGCGAGGTAGCCCTGCGAGTTCGGCGGCACGGTCCACAGTTGATGACCGAACGCATCGGTCACCACCGGCTCGGTCCATTCCGCCTGGATCGTGGCGAGGTCAGACTCGCTGAACAGCTCCGGAGCGAGCGCTCGGAGGCCAGCGCCGAACTCACCCTCGTACCACCCGGACCGTCCCTCGGTCCCGATCGCTTCCAACGACCGCGCCAACCCGGGGCGGGTCAGTACTTGCCCTGTCTTGGCCGCGGCGCCACCCGGGAAGTAGTCGTCGTTGCCTGCCACGTCGGCGATGCCGTCGAGCATGCGGGTGAGCAGCGGGGACGCAGGGAAACCGCCAGCGGCGAGCTCGAGCGCAGGAGCGAGGACATCGGCCAGCGAAAGCCGCCCGAACCGTTCGTTGAGGGTGACCCAGCCGTCGACACAACCCGGCACGGGGGTCGACCGGACGTCGGAGCGGAACGGCATCTCGGAGTGCCCATCGGCGCGCAGTCCCGCCGCGTCGCTTCCGGACCCGGCCCGACCCGATGCGTTGAGGGCGAAGGGGACCGGCTCACCGGGGACGTGGATCAGCGCCCACAGATCGCCGCCCATTCCGCACATGTGTTGCGTCGTGACCGCCAGGGCCGCGCTCGCGGCGACGGCGGCGTCGACCGCGTTGCCCCCGGCCGCCAGAATGCGAGAGCCGGCGACCGAGGCGAGCTGGTCGACGGTGCACACCATCCCTCGGGTGGCCAAGCTCTCCTGCTCGGTCCGGATGCGTGAGAACTCGGTCATGGCGTGCTTCCTCGTGGTCCGTCGTGCTTCTGGTCGTCAGTGCTGTCGGTGCTGTCAGTGCTGTCCGTGCTGTCGGTGCTGTCGGTGCTGTCGGTGCCGTTCCAATCGCCACGCCCGATCATCACCGAGCGCAGAAGCTCGACCTTGTCGGTCATGACCGCGTCG
>CALLIQ010000069.1 GCA_938008925.1 uncultured Acidimicrobiales bacterium | reverse complement strand
CCATCCACCCTCAAACCGCTATCGCCCAGCTCGCCCGGGCCACGTTGCGTCGACTCGTGTTGGGAGCCGAATCAGAGATCCTGGACCTCGGCCGCAGCATGCGCGGGTTCCCGAGGCGTCTTCACCAAGCCCTGTTGGCCGCAGGCCGAGGTCAGTGCGCCATCGTCGGCTGCGACGCCCCATCAACCTGGCTCGAAGCAGACCACATCCACCCCTGGTCCAAAGGCGGCATCACCGCCACCACAAACGGCCAAACCCTCTGCGCAGGCCACAACATAGCCAAAGGCGACCGGATCGACGGCCACCAGATCCCACCCGAACCGCCGACCCCACCGCAGCGGGAGTGGCGAGGGGTCGGATGTGAGACGTCAGGTGCCAGAGATGAGAGCCGGATGATGGCGTGCGAGTCTCTTGAGCGTCCGGGTCGTCGCCCGGATCTCGATGAGATCATCGTGGCGTCGAACTCGTCGACGTCGTTCGAGCGACCCGAGGGCTCGGTCGAACGCGGCGGCGTTGTCGCTGGCGATGGGCACGAAGCCGAACAGCCCGACGAACTCCGAGCGGAGCGTGTCGCGGTCGGACACGCCGGCTGCGCAGATCAGCCGGAAGAGGGCCAGCTCGCACTCGGCCGGTGAGATCTCTCGCGCCCGGCGGCGAGGGGCGTCGGATGCGAGCGGTGCCCGAACCTCGAGTACCGAGGGTCTGTGGCGGAGGAATGCTCCCTCGCGGCACATGGTCCGGTCACTCAGTCGGATTGCGAGCGACACCGCCCGGTCGTACGCGAACTGCATCTCGCTCGTCGTCGTTCGCCCGAGTCCCCACGACTCCTTCAGTGCGCGAAGGACCGCGTCGTCGTGAATCGGGCCGTGGTACTTGACGATCGAGGCGACCTGCTGGGCGATCGTCGTCCGAGCATCCCGGTCGGTGAACTCGATTCCGGAGTCGTAGAGGTGGGGGAGCTTCGGTTCGAAGAACGGTCGAACCCAGGCTGGTGGACGAGCAAAGTGGGGATCGACCCAGTCCTCTTCGGCGACCGCATCGGGTTCGGGGCGCCACGTTGGCGCCGGGAACGAGGTGGGAGAAGTCGCCATCTCACGATGATCGACCGATCGACTGTCAAACTATAGACAAGCTTCAACAAGCAACTGCGAGAGGCGGGATCGGATCGTCAGCGAGGGCGGCGTCGCTCTCCCGTCGCGCATTGGGCGCAGGGCATTGACTCGTCCTGGCAGCGCTCGAAGCGTTCGACGAGCGACTTGATCCGGCGGTAGTAGTCCTGGTCGAACCCGACGAGTTCGGGATTCAAGTCCAGTCGCTCGACCTCGTTGGCTCGAACTTCGAGGAACGCCAACTCGAACCGCAGGCCCTCGAACTCGAGGGCGGGGTCGAACGCTCGCTCACACGACTCGCAGATCGTGGTCGTTCGCAGTGCCATGTTGTCGGGGGACTGTGGTCGCCCAGCCCCGAAACCCATTTGCATGCTTGTGCAATCGGCGGATCTGACCGAGATCTGAAGCCGGTCGTCGCGTCGAAAGTGGACCGGCGAATCGACGCGTGGTCGGCTGGGCCTCTTGGCCGATCAGTCGATCCGGGTGAACGTCAGACCCGCGTTGGCTTCGAGCGCCTCGATCAGGTCATCGCCCATGGCGGTGGACGGCGTCCAGAAGCCACCACCCGTCGCCTCGCTCGGCAGCTCGAGCAGGACGGTTGCAGCCTCACCGAGCATCTTGGCCGTCGAGCCGTAGCCCGGGTCTCGGTCACCCGTGACCTTCGTGGTGATGGTGTCGCCGGAGGGCGTCGTGCCATAGAAGCGGATGTCGAAGAAACCGTTTTCCTGATCCTCGGGCGACGGGCCGGTCCCCGGCTTGGGAAGCACGTACTTGTTCAGCAGCGACCGAGCGGGCCCGACGGCGGCGACGCCCATGAAGCCAGCGAGCCCACCGGTCAGTGCGCCAGCCTTGAGGGCACCCGCCGGACCGCTGCCCATCATCATCGCTTCGTCGTAGAGGAACCCGTCGCCCCATGGGCGTCCGAGGAGGGCGTGGCTGCGGTGGACGACGCGGGTGTTGACCGATGCCATGACGAAGGGGGCGACCCACGCGTCGGAGGCGTCGTCTTGTTGAGGGATCGTCACGTTGGGTTGACGAACGCCGCTGCGCTCACCTTCAGGGGCGAGCGCGTATGGGTTGGTGAGAACCTTGCGAAGGCTGGGGTCGGACGACACCTCCTCCATGACGTTCATCATCGAGGCGATCGTGCCGCCGCTCGCTCCACCCTTCATGGCCTTCACCCGCATGGCGATCGATTCGCAATGCGACCCGAATTCTTCCTCGGCTCGCCGCTGGGTGAACCAGGTGCCGAGATCGGAGGGGATCGAGTCGAACCCGCACGCATGGACGATGCGGGCGCCGCTCTCGACGGCCTCGTCGTGATGGGCGTCGATCATCTTCTGCATCCACTGCGGCTCGCCGGTGAGGTCGCAGTAATCGGTGCCAGCCGCCGCTGCGGCGGCCACGAGAGGAGATCCGTAGAGCGCGTATGGGCCGACCGTCGAGATCACGACCTTGGTTCGAGCGACCATCTCTGCCATGGCCTCGTCGTCTGCTGCGTCGGCGACGATCCGCTCGACGTCGGCGCCGGTGGCCTCCGCCACCTCGGCCAGCTTCGACTCGCTTCGACCGGCGATGGCCCAGCTGACCTCGCCGTCGGTGCCGTGGCGGTCCACGAGGTACCGACACAGGATCTGGCCGACGAAGCTGGTGGCTCCGAAGACGACGAGGTCGAGCGGGCGAGACGAGCGATCGATCATGCAGTGAGGTTATGCGTTGCCTTTGGATGCGCCGGCACGATCGAGCACGATCGCGGCGGTGGCGAGCACAGCGGCGCCGATCGAGGTGAGCGTTCGGGCCAGGTTGAGCCGATTCCAATCCGACTCGAACGAGGAGCGGGCCTCGCTCGCTGCGGCGCCGGTGAGTCCGGTGACCTCGCCGAGTTGTTCATTCAGTGGCACGTTGCCGGCGAACGTGATGACGACCGTTGCGATGGCGAGCAGGAGCGCTCCCGTCATGAGCGCACGCGTCGA
>CALLIQ010000068.1 GCA_938008925.1 uncultured Acidimicrobiales bacterium | reverse complement strand
GCACGAATCGATGAACGCATCGACTTCCAGAACGTGATCGAGCGTGATCGCAGTGGTCATGTGGTTCCCCGGTTCTTTCCTCGGCGAACGCTACAGGGCTAGCGTTCGGCCATGAAGCTGGAGCCCACCTACCGCGAGGTGCCGCGACTCGAAGCCGGGTCACAGGCGAGTCTCGATCACTTGGAGTCCGAAGGGTTCGTCGTGATCGCGGGCGCACTCTCGGCGTCGGAGACCGCAACGGCGCTCGACCTCACTTGGGACTACCTCGAGTCGCTCGGCACCGGAATCGACCGGACCGACGCCGCCACCTGGGATGACGATCGGTGGCCGATCGCCGTGCACGGCGGGATCATCCCGAGCCAGGGGATCGGGCACAGCGCGGCGCAGTGGTTCATCCGCTCGGTGCCTGCGGTGAAGCGTTCGTTCGCCGCGGTGTGGGATGACGACGACCTGCTCGTCAGCTTCGATGGCATGGCATTGTGGCGACCGACGACGATCAACCCCGAGTGGGAGACCAATCGGGGCGGCTCGTGGCTCCACATCGATCAACACCCGATCGGGCGTCCCGGCTTTCACTGCGTGCAGGGCCTCGTCTCCTTGCTCCCGAGTTCGCCAGCCACCGGTGGCAACGTCGTGGTCCCCGGTTCGCATCGTCTCTTCGAGTCGATCCCCGAGCGCTACACCGATCGCCTTGCTCGGATCGATTCGAGCATCGATCACTTCCGGTTCCCGGCCGACGATCCACAGCTGGCCGAGACCCCACCGATCATGCCCCACCTCGAAGCCGGCGACTTGTTGCTGTGGGACTCACGCACCGTGCATTGCTCGAGCCCGGCGATCGAGCAGGCCGACGATGACACCGCAGAGCCTGAGGGGGCGGCTCGGGGCGCATCGCTGCTGCGAGCTGCCAGCCTCGTGTGCATGATGCCCCGGTCGAAGTCGAACCCTTCGGTGATCGCGAAGCGTCGCGCCGCCATCGAGCGGCGCACCTCGACCACCAACTGGAGCGATCGGTTCATCGACGCCGATCAGTTCCCTCAGGTACTCGCAGCCGATCGGACGTTCGAGTTGCCGCCGGTTCCCGCCCTCACCGCCGAACAAGAGGCGATGGTCGGCACGCTCTGACCACAGGCTCCCGGGCTAGATCTCGAAGACCGGGGCGGACTGTCGGATGCGCCCGATCTCCGGGTCGTCGATGTGAGTGATGTTCTCGTTCACGATCGACTGCGGATGCTCGTGCAGTGATGCCCTGGCCTCGACCTTCGATGCGGGAACGTCGTGCTCCCAAAGCAGGCCGAGCAGCGCGTCGAGGTCGTCGTGGGATCGCACCGCCTGCTCGATCATCGCCAGGAGTTGGGGCCGTGAGCGAACCCGCGCTGCTGGGTCGGCGTAGTCGGGGTCGTCGAGGAGATCGCCGAATCCGAGGGCGCCCATGGCACCGACCATCTCCTGGTCGGTGACGACGCTGTAGGCGAGGTGGCCGCCGCCGGCGGGGCTGAGGCGGTAGAAAGCGGAGAAGTCCGGTTGTTCCGACACGCCGTCGTCGTCGACGAAGGTGTGGTTGTACATGCCGTCTGGCCAGTTGAAGTGGATTCCGCAGTCGAACATGTTGACCTCGACGTGCTTGCCGATGCTCGTGCCGGTTTCCATGCGTTGCATCGCTCGATCGAGGAGCGCCGCCAACGCCGCCTGAGCGGCGTAGAGCGACGTGACCTTGTCGGCGAGAATCCCCTGGAACAGCTGCGGACCGCCGGTCTCGGGGTCGATCTGGGTGTCGCAGATTCCCGCTGCGGCCTGGATGATGGGGTCGTAGACCCGGAATCCCGACATCGGGCCGGCGGGTCCGAAACCGGAGATCGACAGGCAGATGAGCGAAGGGTTCCGATCGTGCAGCGTCTCCCAGCCGAGACCGATGCGGTCCATCGCCCCGGGACGGAAGTTCTGCACGACCATGTCGGCGTCGTCGATGAGCGCCAGCAGGTCGGAAAGGCCGTCGTCGGTCTTGACGTCGATCGTCCGGACGTCCTTGCCGAGGTTGCACGTCGCATACATCGCCGACATGCCGTTCTTGTTGGTGCCGATGTAGCGGGCGATGTCGCCGACCCCGGGGGCCTCGACCTTGATCACACGCGCCCCCTGCTCGCGCAGCATCCGGACAGCGAATGGCCCCGAAACGACGGTTGACAGATCGACGACGACGACACCCTCGAGCAGTGTTCCCATGGGGACGTCTTAGTGGATCGAGTGGGCCAGCACGAACGGACACGCGCCATGGTCACCGCTCGGGGCAACGCCGTCGTCGCCGCCCTGGATGCGAATGGGTCGTAGGGTCGCCTGATGACCGACGTGACCGATCACTACTCGAGCGAAGCGATCACCGAGAGGATCTTGGGGGCGTTGGCCGAGGCGGGCATCGATCGCGACGACGTCGACGCCGATGTGCTCGGCACCGTCGACGAGTTCCATCTCGGTGGGCGTGCGGCGAGTGCGCAGATCGTCGAGGTACTTCGGGGTATCGGCCCCCGGTCACTCCTCGACATCGGGAGTGGCATCGGCGGCTTCGCCCGGCTGGCGGCGCGAGCGCTGGGTTGTTCGGTGACCGGTGTCGACCTGACGCCGGCCTTCGTCGCCACCGCAGCGGAACTCACCGCCATCGTCGGCCGCGAGGACTCCGTGGCCTTCGAGGTCGGCTCGGCAACCGATCTCGATCTCGATGACGAATCGGTCGATGCCATCACGATGCTCCACGTCGGGATGAACGTGGCCGACAAAGCCGCGATGGCCGCTGAATTCGCCCGGGTTCTTCGACCGGACGGCACCATGGTGATCTACGACGTCATGCGAACCGGACAAGGCGAGATCACGTTTCCGATGCCGTGGGCGTCGACGATCGACGCGAGCTTCGTCGAGACGCCCGACCACTATCGAACCACGCTTGCGGCGGCGGGCCTCAGGGTCGCCGACACCGTTGACCTGACCGACCTCGTCCTCGATGTTCTGGCCAGCTCGGCCGAGGCTCCGCGTCCTCCCGTCCACCTCGGGCACCTCATGGGTTCTGGGTTCCCGACGATGATCGCGAACCTCACCACCGCCCTCAGGGGCGGCATCGTCGCTCCGACGATGGTCGTGGCACAGCGGCCCTCGTCCTGAACGAGACGAAGAGTTACAGCTCGGTTCGGTTCGTCCCGATGCATGGACATGCTCGTGATTGCCGCCACACCGCACTCGCTTCGTATTCGCTCGGTCGACGCCATCGTCGCCATCGAGGACCCAGCGGTGAGAAATCTGTGGATCACCCAGACCTATGCGGACTTCGGGGCTCGCCTCGACCGTCTCATCGGCGGAGACCACACGTGGTGCAGCTTCGCGACGTGGGCATCGAACACGGCTGGCGTGTCGATCCGCGGCGCTGAGCTGCCCGGATTCGTCGAAGCGATCCTCGATGGTGCATCGCCCCACATCGACGCCGTCGGTGCCGCAGCCAACGACGATCACGCGTTGCTCGACCACCTCGGGATCTCGCATCTGGTGCATCGCAGCCACATCGACGCGCTCGCCGCGAATTCGATCGCTCAGGTGTCCGAGCACATCGCGCACGGCAACACGCTCGTGTTCGCCGAACTCGCGCCGCTGTTCGAGCGGTTCATCGCCGAGATGGAGCGTCGTGCCGAGATCGCTGGCTCGGTCGTCGGTCTCGACGATGCAGCGATCGGTCCGCTGCTGGACGATCTCGGGGTGCCGAGCGCCGGTGAGGAACCGCTGGTTCGAGCCGCGTTCGAGCGCTACGCCGCTGCCGTTGGCGCTGAGGACACCAGCCGGCGAGCACAGCTGGTTCTCGCCGCGAACATCAGCGCCGTCCTGCACGAGCAACAGCGTCTCCAGCGCGACGTCGCACAGGCGATCGATGCGTGCGTTGTCGACGTCGTCGGCCACCTCGAGGCGTTCACCGCTCACGTCGTTCACGTTCCGTCACTGCACCAAGCGCTCCATCACGCCATCGGGCGCTGTGCCGCTCCGGTCGAGAAGATCTGGGAGCACCTGGCGACGGCGTTGATGATGACGCTCGACGTTCCCGGCGAAACCCTCCACCTCGGTCGAGAGCTCCCGGCACCTGCCGGGAAGCCACTCTTCCCAGCGGTCCTGGCCGACATCACCGACGTCGGCCTGCAGATTCTCCTCGAAGACTGGGATCCGAGCGGCGGAACCGGACGCGATTGCGGCGCCGGTGACTGGGCCAACCTGCGCCAGCGGATGGGCTACATCGTCAACTTGTTCCGCAGCCGGCAGCGGTGTGATTCGCTCGCCGAGATGCCCTTCACGGCCGAGCAGCTCTCCGCGATTGCCGACGATCGGTTGCCCGCTGGCCTTTGAGCCAACGCGGCCCTGCTCAGCGCGCCAACTCGGCGAGCCAACTCAGCGGGCGAGGTGCGTCGGGATGGCGAACGGCGGCCGTTCACCGTGGCGCATCTCGGCCAGCACGCCGTTCATCAACGCGTGGCCGATCCGTTCGCTGAGCCAGGCGTGGGCTCGGTTCGAGCGCTTGCCGTGTGTGGTGGCCTTGGTCGCCACCGTCATCAGCGCGAACAGGTGACGGGTCCAGTTCGTCGGCGGCAGATCGATCATGTCGCACAGCTCGTCGCCCAGGTAGCGGCGGAAAGCGGCCGGCATCAGCTTCCACGCTGGTCCGGGCATGTGGGCTCTCGACTGGGCGAGCAGTGCGGCTGCCATGGCGGCGCCGGCTGCGCTCGGAGCGTGTTGGCGATGCCAGATTCGGTCTCGTAGCTCCGTCGACTCCGCTCGAGTCGTCGGCACGAGCGCCGGGTCGATGCCGAGGTGGTGTCCGATCACTCGCCAAAGGTGGAGGTGATCGTCGATCTGTGCGTCGTCGTAGAGCACGCCGCTCTGGTCGAAGAAGTCGTAGACGACGACGGTGAAGGTGAGCAGCGTGCCGACGAGGTCCTCCTGGTTCACCGGCGTGCCCCAGCTCGCTGACCACGAGAACCCATCGGTGGAGTCCAGCGGCGGCGCTTCGCTGTCGACGTGGTCGACCGACGGATCGTTGGCGATCAACCATCGAACCGCGGCGTGCATGAGCCGGATGTGGAGGATGCGATCGATGGCGACTCCGCCGGGGCCGAAAGCGCCGGGCGCGGAGATGTCCATGAGGAACTGCGCCGTCTCGTTGAGGCGGCGCTCGGTGTCGGTGCGCAATCGGCTCGTCATGTGCAACACCTGCACGCCCTTGGCTGCCGCGTAACTGCTCGGCAGCGACGAGAGATACATCGCTGAGAAGTGATGGGCGACCCACAGGTTGAAGAAGTCCTGGCCCCGCTCGAGCGACGCCTCGTCGATCCATACCGGTGGCTCTGCGGCGGCGGCCAGGAAGTCTCGGATCGGAGCGACTTGGTCCTCCGGCGCCAGCTTCGTGTGTTGGACCAGCAGTCCGAACAATGCGCCGGGGTGCTCCACCTCGACGGTGGCGAAGTAGGCGGCAACGGCGCCGTCCGCCAGGGGGTCGCCGACCGCGCGGCAACGATCGAGGTCGACGAGGTGGTGAACGGGCGGATTGACGAGGCTCATGGTCATCTCGTTGTGATGGTGGGCGATTGCTTCTGCTGTCGGCTCTCTTGACGGCTCTCTTGACGGCTCTCTTGACGGCTCTGCTGTCGGCTCTGTTGTCGGCCGGGGCGCCCGAGATGGAAGCCCTGGGCGTAGTCGACGCCGAGTCGCGTGATCGTCTCGAGCTGCTCGGCGGTTTCGATGCCTTCGGCGACGGTTCGGATGTCGAGCGTCGTGGCGACGCCGACAAGCAGCCTGACGAGATTTTCGTCGACCGTTGGGTTGATGATCGTCGCGTCGATCTTGATCCCGTCGACGGGGAACCGGTGCAGTTGGCTCAGCGACGAGTAGCCGATGCCGAAGTCGTCGAGGAAGATCCGGACTCCCGCCGCTCGGAACGTCTCCAGGTTGGCCTGCACGGTCGGCCCCTGGGCGAACGCCACCTCGGTGAGCTCGACCACCAGGCGGTCGGGCGCTGCGCCGCGCTCGGCCATGCGATCGAGGAACGAGTGTGCAGAGTCGGGTCCGCTGAGCTGGGTGGGGGACAGGTTGATGGACACGAAGCCTTCCGCCTCGGTCCATCCGCTCTGATCGTCGCACGCGAGGCGAATGAGCTCGTCGCCGAGGTCTTCGAGGAGTCCGTGTTCCTGCGCGAGCCCGAGGAACTGGTCGGCGGTCAACACGCCGCGGGACGGGTGGACCCAGCGGGCCAGGCCCTCGAAGCCCGGTTGGAGGCCTGGACGGGTCGGCACCACCGGCTGGTAGTGGAGCTCGAGCTCCCGCCGCTCGATCGCCTCGACGAGTTGACGTTGGGCGACTTCGCGCTCGCCGACGTCGTCGGACAGCGCCCGGTCGAAGATCTCGACTCGGTTTCGTCCAGCACGTTTCGCTTCGTACATCGCGACGTCTGCCTGGTGGAGCAGTCCGGCCGCGGTGTCGCACTCCGGTGAGGAGACGGCCACGCCCATCGACAGCGACACGTCCAGGTCGATGTTGTCGCATCGCACGGGGCCACACGTCGCGGCATGGATGCGTTCCGCCATGGCTCGCGCCTCGTCGGCGCTCGTCACGCCGGGAGCGACGATGACGAATTCGTCACCACCGAAGCGCCCGACGATGTCTTGCGCCCGAAGTGTCGACCGCAAGCGTTCGGCGACCACGGTGAGCACCTGGTCGCCGACGCTGTGACCGGCTCGGTCGTTGATGAGCTTGAAGTTGTCGACGTCGCAGAACACGAGGGCGGTCTGGAGCTCACTGTCAGGATCGTTTCGCAGCGCCTCTTCCAGTCGGGTCTGCAGTGCTGTTCGGTCCGGCAGCGTCGTGAGGGGATCGTGCGTCGCCTGGAACCGCAGCTCCCGGTCGGCCAGGTGACGTTCATGCACGTCGCGGAAGGTCACGACGAGGCCTTGGATGTCGGCGTCGTCGAGGAGATTGGTCATCGTGCCGTGGTGCCATCGCCCGGATTGATCGCTCGGATCGGCGAGCACTCGGATGTCGATGCCGTCGGACCCAGCGGGGTTGCCCCGGACCCGACGGTAGAGATCGGTCACCAGGTGCTGGTCGTCTGGGTGGACGAAATCGATGATCTGCTCGGCATGGCTCAGTTCGGTTCCCTCGCCGAGGTGCCGGTCGACCGACGAGCTCGTGTAGCGATCGCGGCCGAGCGCGTCGAAGACCAACACGAGCTCTTCCGAGTGAGAGTCGAGCGCTTCCAGGAGGCGGTTGGAGGCTCGGAGCGCCCGTTCGGTCTCGGCCAGCTCGGTGACGTCCTCGACGACCAGGACGACGGTGGAGGCGGCAGCGGGCGCGATCGACACGCGCAGGTGACGCTGGGCCGAAACCGGCGACGCGATGGTGCAGTGACCTCGTCGGCCCGCTGCTGCGGCGGCGAAGGTGGCGGTGTAGTGGGCGGCGTCTGCTTGGCCGAGACGGCTGAGCAGCCACACGTCGTCGTCTCCTGGGACGAGAGCGAGGCCCGACCGTGCCCCGATGAGTTCGGCCGCCGCGGCGTTGCGGTGGAGCAGCACCCCGTCGCTGCTCGCCATGATCACGCCGACGGGCATGTGATCGCTCACGGCGATGCCGGCGAAGGGCGCAACCCGTTCAGAATCGTCGGACGTGTCTCCGCCGTGGCTGGCTTGCTGCTCGACGATGGAATCCTCGAGCTGACTACGAACGAGGACGCATCGCAGATCGGGGTCGTGCAGGGCCGACTCGATGTCATCGACGATCGTGTAGGTGCGGTCGGCATTCAGTCGGTGCCGCACCTGCATCCGTTTGTTCGGGTTGGCGCCGACCGACGCGATGGCCTTGCCGAGCGTCGTCATGTCATCGGGGTCCATGAGCGCGATCCAGCTCGTCGGATCGTCGCCGGGGAAGACCGAGGCCAGATCGTTGTTCGTCATCGACCAGATCAGCTCGATGTCGGGGCTGAGCAGCATGTGTCCGGTCGAGGAGCGGCGCAGCAGTGACTCGAGCCGGAACTCGACGGCGAGCGATCGAACCTCGACGACGATGGCGCCGTCGATGACGCCAAGATGCCGCAGCTCCACCGGGCGGTCGTCGAACTCCTGGTTGAGTCGCATCCGAACGCTCGAGACGCTGCGGTCATCGGCGGGCTCGTCCAGAACGCCGACGATCGGCTCATCACCGAGCTGGGTTCCGATGGCATCGAGCCGCTCGCCGATGAGGCCAGCGCAGTCGAGGCCGAGCTCGGTTGCGAGCGCGTCGGCAACGGTGCTGATCACCCCGTCACGAACGGTGACGTGGGGTACGGCGGCGAGAACCGATTGGAGCGCAGCGATCATCCAGTGCCTTCGAGGAGGAGCCCGCTGCTCAATCGGCACAAACCCCTTGATCTAGAGGATTCTTGGATCCTGACTGCACAAACTGACTACGAGAGGTGTCGCGGCGGCCAAGAGCGCTCGTCCCGTCGGCCGGAGCGACTAGGTTCGCTCGTCCCTGGGGACGGCTGCGTACCCCGCTCGAGTCGTGGAGTCAGACATGTCGAAACCGGTCGTTCTCATCACGTCCGCCACCGGGCGGATCGGCAAGGAGTTGGTGGCTCGCCTCGGCGCCAGCGACGAGTTCACGGTGCGGGCGTGCACCTACAGCGACGGCAACGAGGCCACGTTGCGCGAGCTCGGTGCCGACGAGGTGGTGCACTTCGACCTGAACGACGAATCGACCTGGGCTGCTGCGCTCGAGGGCGTGTCGTCGGTGTACTCCGCCTCCCTCGACCCGATGCTCGAGGGACACCTCGCCTTCAGTGCCGAGCTCGGTCGTCGCTCCGACGAGATCGATCACGTCGTTCGGGTGAGTTGCATGGGCGCCGACACGAACACGGCCTCATACGACGCCGACAAGCACGCCTCGCGGGCCGGCGCCGGGATTCCCCTCATGTTGCAGCACTACTGGTGGGGTGAGCGGGCGCTCATCGAAGCTGGGCTCACCGTCACGGTGCTGCGCAACAACTTCTTCATGAATCATCTGCTGAAGACCGACTGCGAGACGATCGAGACCGAGGGGTGGTTCTCGAACCCGCTCGGCTCCGCCCGCAACTCCTTCGTCGCAACGCGCGACATCGCAGAGGCTGCCGCCGTCGTCCTCGTCGAGGGCGCTGAGCGCCACGGCGACAAGTTCTACGACATCACCGGGCCCGAGCCTCAGACGATGGCGGAGATCGCCGCCGATCTGGGTGCCGCGATGGGGAAGACCATCGAGTACCGGCCGCAGTCGATGGAACAGTTCGAAGAGGACTTCGGCTCGACCAGGGCCGAGTTCTTCGAGTACCTGTCGAACGGCTTCTACTGCCGTTGCAGCCCGGACTTCTACAACATCACTGGGCACAAGCCGACGTCGTATGCCGACTACCTCGCCACGCCCGGCGTCAGCGGCGAAACGGGTCTCGAAGAGTTGTGGCAGGGCAATCTCTGGAAGAAGGGCACCGACGCGATGAAGGACGCCGCTGCCGTTCAGGCGTCGCCGGACTCCGACTAGACCGGGAGTCCGACCGAGCCGGCATCTAGGGTCGGCTCATGGCCTTTTCCAACCCGCAGTACCTGGTCTCGACCGACTGGCTGGCCGAACACTTGGACGACCCGGCGGTCCGCGTGCTCGACGTCACCGCCAAGCTGACCAGCTCGCTCGAGAACGTCGCGGAGGCCGATCACTTCGCCCCCGCACACATCCCCGGGTCGGTCTTCTTCGACGTGTCCTCTGGCAAGGGGGTCTTGTCCGACCCGGATGCTGCATTGCCATGGACGTGGCCATCGCCGGACCGCGTCGCCGCGTCGCTCGCCGCGGCCGGGGTCAGCGAGGGCGACCGAGTCATACTCGTCGGGCGCACGCCGCGGCCGGGTATCGACGCTGGCACGATGTGGTGCACGCGGGCGTGGTGGACGCTTCATCACTCCGGCGTCGACTGCGCGATCCTGCAGGGAGGCCTCGAGCGCTGGGAGGCCGAGGGGCGACCCGTCGCTTCATCGCCGGACCGCCGGCCGGAAGCAGAGCCAGCGCCAGCCATACCGTCACCGGGGTGGGTCGTCGACGGTCGCTCGTCGGCGCTGGCGACGAAGGCCGATGTCGTCGCCGCCGTCGAGGGCATCGCACAGGACGGCCCGGCGGCCCCGGTGTGCTTGGTGGATGCGTTGACCGAGGACAGCTTCGACGGAACCGGGACGGCCTATGGCCCGCGCTCCGGGCACATCACGGGCGCGATCAACGTGCCGTTTCGATCGCTCATCGAGACCGAGACAGCGGGGTTCGTGGATGCCGAAGCAATGCGAGCGCACCTGACAGAGACGGGCCTCCTCGGCGACCGTCCGGTGATCACGTATTGCGGCGGTGCGATCGCGGCCACCGTCGATGCGTTCGCGCTGGCGCTGTTCGCCAAGACTGACGTGTCGGTCTACGACGGGAGTCTCATGGAGTGGACGGTGGATTCCGATCTCCCAATGACGGATCCGAGCGGCTGATCTCGACGAGGGACTCGCATCGTTCTCGCAGTCCGAGCAGCTGACGTCGCACCATCGCGCCGTCCCCGAGCACGAGCGCGGTGGTGGCCGGACCGCCGAGCGGGCCGTCGATGCGGATCCTGGCCCTCGAGACGAGCCGGGTTCCGTCGCCGACCGGGTCGAGTCGGTAGGCGAGCGTGAAGTCGATCGTGTGCAGGCCGATACGGCGAGTCGGGACCTGCAGGGCGTAGGCGCTTGGCCGTTCGACCACTGCGGCGACGAACCGAATCGGTCCGCCCGGAACGGATGCTCCCGCCTCGGAGACGACCCACTCCGGATTGATGGTCCTGGCGCTCGTCCGGCCGAGGTTGTCGAGCAGGTCGTAGGAGTACCAACCGGCCCGACCGAAGCCCATCTGGGCGAGGAAGTCGAAGACGATCGCTGGTTCGGCGGTGATGTCGATCGAACGGGTGCCCTGTTCGACACCCGGCCCGTCGATCAGTTCGTCTCCCGCGATCGATGAACGAACCTCGGCCTCGGTGGCGCCCCAATCGCGGAAATCGATCATCGGCTCGCTCCGTGTCGCCGCAGCGATCGTTGCGCCGGTGTTGGATCAGCCGGCCTGGACGGCGGCGTCGGCCTTTGCTGCGATCACCTTCGCCAGTCGCTTCATGCCGAACGCGAACCCCTGGGCGCTGAGCTTGGAGACGATCGGAGCGAGCAGGCCGGGCAGGTACGGCACGGTGACCCGCTCGAACCATTCGACCCGGCACCCGCCTCGCTCGGCGATGACATCGAACCCGGCCTGACCCCGCAGCACGGGGCCGTGCTTCTCGACTTCGCAGTAACCGGCGGCCTCTGCTTCGGTGGCGCCGTCGTCCCAGCGAAGCTCGGTGATCTCCATCCGGTCGACGAGCGTGAGCGGTCCGTAGCCCGTGTAGCCCGTGAGCGTCGTCCCGACCGCTCGAGGATCGCCGGGGTCGACCTCGACCCGGGTGGCGGGAATCCACTCGCCGTGGGCCGGCCAATCGAGCATCTCGTCCCACACGACCCGAGCGGGTGCATCGAAGTGGTGGGTGACGGTGAAGTCGATCGCGGCCATCGACAACGTTGTCACACTCTCGGCCGGTCCCGGCGAACCCGATGCAGGTGATCGTGGTCACGTCCATCGGGTTCGCGGGGCATGGCTCCCGGCCGCGCAATCACTGCACCGTCCCGCTCGTCCCCATATCCTGCTCCTTCACTCGATTTCGGGACGGATGTGCGATGGCTGGTGGTCTGGTCGGATTGCTCGACGACATTGCTGCGCTGGCGAAGCTGGCGGCGGCCTCGATCGACGATGTCGGGGTCGCCGCAGGCCGGGCCAGTGCCAAGGCTGCCGGCGTGGTCGTGGACGATGCCGCCGTGACGCCTGCCTACGTGCAGGGTCTCGCCGCCGACCGCGAACTGCCCATCATCAAGCAGATCGCAACGGGCTCGCTGCGCAACAAGTTGCTGTTCATCCTGCCAGCGGCCTTGTTGCTGAGCGCAGTCGCCCCGTTGCTGGTCGAGATCATCCTCATGGCCGGCGGAACGTTCCTCTGCTTCGAGGGCGCGCACAAGATCATTCACAAGATCAAGGGTGACGATCACGATCACGATGTGCCCGTTGTCATGAAGGGGCCGGAAGCCGAGAAGGCGACGATCGCCGGAG
Organism: uncultured Acidimicrobiales bacterium; assembly: GCA_938008925.1. Taxonomy (GTDB): domain Bacteria; phylum Actinomycetota; class Acidimicrobiia; order Acidimicrobiales; family SZUA-35; genus CALEWY01. The sequence continues at coordinate 6,972 of CALLIQ010000068.1, read as the reverse complement.
CGGTCAGGACCGACTTCATTCTCTCTGCCGAGATCATGGTGATCGCGCTGAAAGAGGTGCTCGACGAGGGCTTCGTCCAGCGAGCCATCATTCTCGTCGTCGTCGCTCTGTTCATCACCGTCGTGGTCTACGGCGTCGTCGCACTCATCGTGAAGATGGACGACATCGGCTTGTCGCTCGCCAGTCGAGACGACGAATCATCCCAGCGCCTCGGTCGCTCACTGGTCGCGGCGATGCCGCTCCTGCTCAAGTGGCTGTCGATCATCGGCACGGCCGCCATGTTGTGGGTCGGTGGCCACATCCTCATCATCGGCTTCCACGAACTCGGGTGGGACCTGCTCTACGACATCGTTCACGACCTCGAAGAGTCCGTGAAGGACGTCGGCGGAGTCGGCGGCCTTCTCGGATGGCTCGTCAACACGGCACTTTCGGCCGTCGTCGGCTTCGTCGTCGGCAGCATCGTCGTGTTCATCGTCGAGAAACTGCCGATCGGTTCGAACGACGAGAAGGCCGCAGCCGCTCACTGAGCCGGGCATCGTCCCCATCCTGGGGCGGTCACCAGCGCAGGTATTGGCTCTCGGCGAACCCCGGTGCACCGTCGAGCTCGACGCGCTCGCCGTCGGCCACGACCCACCCGTCGAACCGACCGAACAGCTGATGGAAGTTGGTGGCGAGCGATGGTGATTCGCCGGTGGCGTGATAGCCGTGGTCGCTGGTGAATCGCAGGTCGTGATCACCGTCGGGTCCGACGACGTGCCACGGCGCCTCGGTGTCGTCCGGGTCGAAGTCGAACACCGCGCCGCCGAGGTCGAACCAACGACCGTCGAGCCAACCGCCGTTCTCGCGAACGCCGCTCTCGTTCGTGCCGCACGACAGATTGAGTCCGAGCCGGCGCCCGTCGGGGAGCGTCCCTGCGACACAGGCCCAATGCCACCAGGTCTCCGGGCGCAGAAAGCCGGTGGTGTAGTCGTGGTGGGCGAGCGCACCGTCGTCGAGCGAGACCGGCACGCCGCCGGCCGACGCGCTGCCGGTCGCCGGTACCGCTGCCACCTTCTGGACATACGCCCACCCCGTCGGACCGGTCGGCGTACAGAGACGGAGCGTCTCGAACGCACCACCGTCGCCGTGGTCCGCAGCGGATGACGACTCGCCCTCGTCGAACCCCAGATCGATCGTCAAGGCGGGCGATTCGACGGTGAGGCGTTTCCCCGCTGTCGGGTCTGCGGCCATCACGACCGAACCTCGACTCGTCGACAACTCGGTGGTGCCGTCGTCGGGGTCTTCGGCGAAGACGGCGACGTCGTCGGCCCTGCTCCCGAGCCGGAGCTCGGTGAACTCGCCATCGACCCAGAGGTAGGCGAACGCGCTGATCCCACCCGTGGTGGAGGTGATCGCACACCCGACCGCCATCTCGGGGCCGACGGCCCCGATGAACTGAAAGGAGCGAAAGGCATCGTCACGCTCAGCGTCTGTCAACCACCCGCCCATCGGGGAACGAAGCGGGAAGTCGGCGGCGCGCAGCGCTCCAATCGGCTCGTCGACTCGGCCGAATGGTCGGTTCCAGCCCGATGGATGGCTCATGGACCGCGACCGTAGGCGGAGCCCGGCATCCAGAGGAACAGCACGAGCGAGAACAGAGCTAGTTTGTCGATCGAGCGACCAAACGAAGGAACGAGGCTCGGCCCGCATGCGAACCATCGATCTCAACTCCGACCTCGGCGAGGGGTTCGGCCCGTGGTCGATGGGCGACGACGCCGCGGTGCTGTCGATGGTCACCAGCGCCAACGTCGCCTGTGGCGGTCACGCGGGTGATCCCGAGACGATGTTCGCGACGCTCACGGTGGCAAAGCAGAACGGCGTGGTCGTCGGTGCACACCCCGGCTACAGCGACCGGGAGGGCTTCGGCCGGCGGATCATCCCCATGGAGCACGACGAGATTACGAGGATGGTGGCGGCCCAGATCGGTGCGCTGCAGGCCATCGCCCGGCTCGCCGACACCGACGTCCGCTACGTGAAGGCACACGGCGCGCTCGCCAATCTCGCAGCCCGTGACCGCGGCGTCGCCGATGCCGTTGTCGATGCGGCCCAGCGGATCGACGACGGCCTCGCAGTTCTCGCCATCTCCGGCACGCAGCTCGAGGTCGCAGCCAAGGCCGCGGGCGCTCCCGTGTTTTCCGAGATCTTCGCCGATCGCGGGTATCAGCCGTCGGGTGAGCTGGTCCCGCGGGGCCAACCCGACGCGATGATCCACGACCCGGGGGAGGCCGCCGACCGGCTCCTCGGCTTCCTCGAGACCGGGCTGATGCCCGTCGTCGGAGCGGACCCGATCCCGCTCGATGCCCACTCGATCTGTGTGCACGGCGACAGCGCCAGCGCCGTCGCCATGACCGAGCGCATTCGCGCCGACTTGCGCAACGCCGGTGTCGAGCTGGCCGGCTTCGTCGAGGCGGAGTCCTGAGCCCTCGGTTCATCCCCGTCGCCGACCACGCCCTGTTGGTCGAGTTCGCGACCGAGATCAGCGAAGGGGCGTCGGAAGCGGTGGTCGCCCTCGACCGCTCGCTCGTGGCCGACCCACCGACCGGTGTGATCGAGGTCGTGCCGGCCTTCGTCAACGTGCTCGTTGACTTCGACCCCGTGTTGACCGATCACACGCAGGTGCGTGAGGCGGTGGTTCGCCTCCTCGATCGTCCAGGCGAGGTCGGCGGTGAGCCGGCGATTCACCGAGTCGCCGTTTGCTACGACGGCGCCGATGGACCAGACCTCGAGGCCGTCGCATCAGCACGATCGATGAGTGTGGACGCCGTGATCGCCAGCCACCTGGCGGGGGAGTACCGGGTGGCGATGTACGGCTTCGCCCCCGGTTACGCCTACATGGCGGGTGTGCCGGACGAGATCCAGGTGCCTCGCAAGCCGTCGCCGGTTCGTGACGTGCCCGGTCGCAGCGTGATCATCGCCGGGCCGCAGTGTCTGATCACCACGATGGCCATGCCGACCGGTTGGTCGATCATCGGGCGCGCCGGCGTCGACGTGTTGCGAGACGATGCCGATCGTCCCTTCCTGTTCGACGTCGGCGATCGGGTGGTCTTCGAACGGGTGTCAGCGGCCGATCTCGATCGTTCGACGGACCGATGAGCGGCCTGGCACGGCTGCGGGTGGTCCGGTGTGGTCCGCTCGTGTCGTTTCAGGACGGCGGGCGCCGTGGGCTGATGCGCTTCGGCGTACCCGCGTCAGGCCCGATGGACTGCGTCGCCCGTGCCATTGCGCTGGCATCGCTCGGCGAATCGAGCGATGCGACGGCGATCGAGGTGTCGATGGGCGGGATCACGATCGAGTCGCTCGTCGAGCCCGGCTGCGGGCCGGTCAACGTCGCCGTGGCCGGAGGCGAGTTCCGAGTGAGCGTCGACGGTGTGCCTCTCGAACCGTGGGCGGTCCTCACGCTCCGTCCCGGCGAACGGTTGGCGGTCACGGCAGGCCCTGCCGGGAGCTGGGCATACGTCGGGTTCGCCGGCGCAGTGCAAGCGACCTCGTGGCTGGGCCAGCGCGCCACCCACTCGATGTCGGGCAAGGGCGGTGGCCTCCTGAGCGCCGGTCAAGTGATCACGATCGAGGCGCCGACGGTCGACGTCGCTCGAGTCGGCGAGATCCCCGTTCCGTCACGAGACGCCGCAGCGTTGTCGGGAACTGCGATTTCTGCGGTACCGAGCGCACGTGTGGTCCTCGGCCCGCAGGACCATCGATTCGCAGCCGGGGCCATCGAGCAGCTGCTCTCGGCCGACTGGCGACTCACCGAGGCATTCGACCGGATGGGGGTTCGCCTGGCCGGACCCACGCTCGAACTGTCGGCGCCAGAGGCGCTGTCGATCCCGTCGGAGCCCATCGTGCGCGGCGCCATTCAAGTCGCCGGCGATGGGGCGCCGACGATTCTCCACGCCGACCATCAGACCACCGGGGGCTATCCGAAGATCGCCACGATCGTCTCCGCCGATCTGGATGCTGTTGCCCAGTTGCGGGCCGGCGACACGATTCGATTCGAGTCCGTCACCCCTTCCGAGGCGATCGAGATCACGCGATCGTGGCGGTCGGCCACCGATCGCATCGTTCGGGAGATGGCGAAGCCCGGACGCACTTTGAGTCAGCGTCTGATGCTCGAGAACATCGTGCACGGGGTCGACGTCGGCCTTCAAGAGTGACGGAGGAGTGACCGCGGGACGAGGGTGGCCGACTCCAGTTACCCGATCGTGGAACCGATACGTCCTACAGTGTTCAGATTCGACGGCGGTTTGGAGTCGGCGTGTCGAAGAAGAAATCCGAGGAGGGGGCGGCAATCGTCGACGGGCGCTACGAGTACCGCGTCTGGGGTGAGTACCGCAAGGCACGCAAGCTGCTCGAGAAACTCGCCGACTCCGAGACCACCGAAGAGATCGACGACTGCTATTTCCTGACCGACGATCCGACCTGGAACGCAAAGGTCCGCGACCGAGGCATGAAGCTGAAACAGCTCGTGGCTGAAGAGCGCGGCTTCGAGGTCTGGACCTCGAACTGGCATCGTGCGTCGAAGACAGCCCCTGCCCCCTTCGACGGGCTCTTCGACGATCTCAAGCTCGGTCGTTCGAAGTTCGACCTGGAGAAGGCCGTCAGGAAGCTCGACTCAGACGACGTCAACGAAACGGTGTTCGTCACCAAGAAGCGGCGCCGTTTTCGCATCGGGTCGATTCGGGCGGAGGTCACCGATGTCACGGTCGACTCAACCGGCGAGGTCCTCCACAGCCTGGCGATCGAGGGGGACGACCTCGACGACCTCGTCGCCCTCCGCAAGAAGCTCGGGCTCGTCGACGAAGAGAACGTCCCCGTGCACGTGGCCATCGGCCCCGACTGATTCGCCGACCAGCCGGCTCGATCGGTCGTCGGCTGTGTCAATCGTCGGTGTCGACGGTGCCGCCCTCGAGGTAGTCGACGTGGGGGAGCGGCTCGGACGAGGTCCGGACGATCCCCAACAGGTTGGCGACGATCCGGCGGAGGTAGCGGTAGTAGATGGCGAGTGGGACGACCTCGCGGCCGGGCCGGTCCGACGTCATGAAGCCGTCGATCGCGGCCTGGAGGTCGGTGGTGATCGCGGTCGCCCGCTCGGCGAAGTCCTCGATTGCGGCCTCGTCGGTGTCTGCGCTGCCGAGGAGCTCTCCCGCTTCGGCGAACAGCGCTGAGGCCGCCTGGCGGCCAGCCAGAAGATCCTCGATCTCGGCGCTGTTCGACAGACTCACGCCCGTCTCCGCCAACTCCAGGATGTTCTTGGCCTGATCGCCGACGCGCTCGATCTTCTTCAACAGCAACGTGAACCCGAGCACCGAACCGATGTCGGCGTTGCCCTGCACGCTGACGTGGACGATGAGCTCCGATCGGAGCTCCTGCTCGGCCTCGTTGATGCGTTGGTCGGTGGCGCGGATGTCTTCTGCGACCGCCGTCGGGTCGGTGTCGGCCAGCAGGGCGAGCGTCGCGAGATCGAACGAGTGGCGCGCGTCGCCGAGCATCGTGACGGACTTCGAGACGATGTGATCGAAGTTTCCGTCTCCGGAAGAACCTTTGAAGAATGCGAGAACCACGGCGTTCCTTTCGATCTGATCAGCGAAGCGTCGCCACGCCGATGAGCGGCAAGACGATGAAGACGAAGGCCACGTACCCAACGGCAGCGGTTCGCCGTTCCACGGCCACCGATGCGAGCTTCTCGGCGGCGTGGATCGGGACGTCGCGAGCAAACGGCAAGGCGTAGAGCAGGAGGATGCCGGCGACGTTGAACGTGGTGTGAGCGAGGGCGACGGTCAGCGACTCGGGGCTCGACGCGGCCAGCGAAGCCAACAGCGCGGTGATGGTCGTGCCGACGTTTGCGCCGAGGGTGACCGGGTAGGCGTTGCGGAGGCTGATCACCCCGGCCCCAGCGAGCGGGATGAGGATCGACGTCGTGATGCTCGACGATTGCACCGCGATCGTGATCAACAGACCGAGCACGAGTGCGATGGCGCCGCCACCTCGTCTGAGGAGGGCGTTGACCGATCGTTCGACGCGGTCGGCGACGAGAGCTCGCATGTTCTTGGTGATGAACGTGAGGGCGGACAGGATGATCACGAGGCCCGTGAGGACCATGAGAACGCCCTCGAGGTTGCCCGATGTGCCGACCGCCTCCCAGAACGATTTCAACCACGAGACCGGTTCCTTGACCCAGGCCTTCACCGGGCTCTTCCATTCCGTGCCCGAGGCGCCCACCAGCCGTTCGCTGATCCATTCAGCGGTCGAACTGATCAACCCGAAGATCAACTCGATCGGTAGCAAGACGGCGACAGCCAGCACGTTGAAGAAGTCGTGCACGGTCGCTGCGGCGAAGGCTCGGCTGAACTCCGCCGACTGTCGGATGTGGCCGAGGGACACGAGCGTGTTGGTGACCGTCGTGCCGATGTTTGCCCCCATCACCATGGGAACCGCATCGTCGACGCCGAGGGCACCGGAAGCGACAAGCCCGACGATGACCGAGGTCGATGCCGACGACGACTGCACGAGGACCGTGCCGAGGATGCCGATGCACAGCGCCGCGATCGGGTTGCTGGCGGCAGAGAACAACCGCTCTTGCGTGTCCTCGCCCATGATCTTGATTCCCGCCTCGAGCGACGAGACGCCGACGAGGAAGATGTAGATCAACAGGACGACGATCGCGGAGCGAATCGGCCCCGGGACGGAGAAGTCGGAAAGAGATCGGCGGGTCACGACCGCTGCACCGTAGTCAGAGATTCTTCAGGCCGCAGGTGGATCGCGAAACCTTCGCGATCAGACCCAGACCGGGTCGATCGGGCGGATCACGCCGTTGGCGTTCTCGATCACCGCGGCGGCGCTCAGACAGCGATCTTCTCGCTGCTGATTCGCGTAGATCTGCACGCCGGTGGGCAGCGAATCGTGCTCGCCGGTCTTCATCGCGACCGCGGGAAGACC
>CALLIQ010000067.1 GCA_938008925.1 uncultured Acidimicrobiales bacterium | reverse complement strand
CGGCGAGGAGGCGCAGACAAAGCAGGTCAACATCGTCACGGCTGAGCCGGGCCTGCCGTCGAAGGTCCAAGCCGTCGAGCTCACCTCGGGTCGCGCCCTGCGCACCGTGCGGGGCACGATGGCGCAACTGGCCGGCCTCGCAAAGCCCGAGCCTGGCACGCTCGACCTCGGCGGCGGGCTGGACCTTCCGACCGACTTGCGAGACGCCTGGCTCCGTGTACGGGTGGAGGAACCCGCTCGAGCCGGGCTGGCGAACGAGGTTCGAGAACTGCTCGGCGACGGTGTCGTCGATGTCATGGTCGACCACGATTCGGGCGTCAACCGTCCGGCTCGTCGGCGGCGCGACGGCCGCACGCCCCAGCAACTGTTCGCCGCGTTCTTGGACGAGCGCGACATCGTCGACCAGCGCCTCACGACCGCCTTTGCCGAGCTGCTCGACGACTCGCTCGGTCGTGATCTCGAGAGTGACCCGGCGGGGTCGGTCACGTGAGGCCGATCCGTGTCGAGATGGAGGGATTCTCCACCTTCCGCGACACCACGACCGTCGAGTTCGACGCGTTCGACCTCGTCGCGTTCGTCGGTCCGACCGGGTCGGGCAAGTCGTCGATCATCGATGCGATCACCTTTGCCCTCTACGGATCGGTGGCGCGCTACGACGACGTTCGTCTCGTCGCACCCGTCATCACCCAGAACGCCACCGAGGCGAAGGTCCGCCTCGACTTCGACGTCGCCGACCGTCGCTACACCGCCGTTCGGATCGTGCGTCGTACCAAGACGGGTGCCACCACGAAAGAGGCTCGTCTCGAGCGCCACATGCCCAATGGGTCGGATTCGAGCGCCGAGGCCTCCGAGCCAAACGACGTGCTGGCGTCGGGTGCCAAGGAACTCACGACCGCGGTCGAGGATCTTCTCGGCCTCGACTTCGTTCAGTTCACCCGGACGGTCGTGTTGCCCCAAGGCGAATTCGCCGAGTTTCTGAAGGACGATCCGGCCAGCCGGCAAAAGCTGCTCACCCGGTTGCTCGACCTCCAGATGTACGGGCGGATGGGAGCCAAGGCACGGGAGCGGGCCAAGGCGGCGGGACATCGCGCCGCCGCGATCGCCGAACAGCTCGAACGCCACGATGGTGTGAACGCCGAGCGCCTGGCCGAGCGGCGCGGCGCCCTCGAAGCATTGGTGGCGTTCTCGGCGGAGGCCGACGAGCGCCTCGGTGCGATCATCGCGCTCGACGCCAAACTCACCGAGCTGCGAGACGATCGCCGGCGGCTCGTCGACGAACTCGAGCGGCTCCAAGCTGTCGCCGTCCCACCCGACGTCGCCGAGGCCGGTCCCCGACTGGCGGAAGCCAAGGCGCTGGTGGCCACACGGCGAACGGCCCTGGAGGCGGCGCGGGCAGCTCGCGACGACGTGGCGAAGGTCGTCGCCGAAGCCGGTGACCCCGCCGCTCTCAAGGCGGCCATCGAGGCCGCTGAGCGTTTGGCAGCCCTCGATGCCGAGCTCATCCAACTCGGCGAGCAGCAGAGCGCAGCCGAGAAGGTGTCGACCGAGGCCGCTGAGCGACTGGCGGCAGCGACCGCGGCACATGACGATGCCAACACGGTGCTCGTTGCGGCCCGCCGCTCTGCCGACGCCGGCCAGTGGGTTGCAGCGTTGGTCGAGGGCGACGCGTGCCCGGTCTGTCGGCAGGTCGTCGACACGATCCCCGATCACGATCCGGACGCCGAGCTCGCTCGTGCCGCCGATGCCGAGGCTGGCGCTCGCTCGGCGCTCGCTGATGCGAAGGGAGCAGCCGACGCTGCGGTGACGTCGGTCGCCCGGCTCAAGGCCATGGTCGATGATCGAACCGAGCAGCGGTCCAAGTCGGCCGAGCGGGTGCGGTCCGAGTCGCCTGCCGAGCTCGCCGCGTTGTTGTCGGCGGCCATCGAGGCGGCCGAATGTCAGCGCGCGGTCGCCGACGATTTACGGCGCGTCGAGACCGAGCACGATGCGGCCACCGGCGAGTTGGAACGGCTCGACGCCGTCGAACAACGGCAACGGGTCGAGTTCGCACGGTCCCGCGACGGCGTCGCCACGATGTCGCCGCCGGAACTCTCGGGTGACGACCTGCTCGTGGAGTGGACGGCGCTCGCGACGTGGGCCGCGGACGCCGTCACGGTTCGAGCCGATCGAAGCGAGGCGATCACGATCGAGGGCAAGGAGCTCCGCTCTCAACGAGACGAACTCACGGCTGCCCTGGCTGCCAGCGCTGCGCCGTTCGGGCTGGAGCTCGACGACATCGTCGCAGACCTCGGCGATGAGCTGGTTCGAGCGCAGACCGACCTTCGCACGGAGGTCGTCCGTCTCGAGACCACGTTGGCTGAAGTGGCCGAACTCGCCGGTGAACGCAAGGCGCGAGATGAAGAGAAGAGCGTCTACGACCTGCTCGGCCGCCAGCTGTCGGCCAGCGGTTTCGAGCAGTGGTTGCTCTCCGAGGCCATCGACGACCTCGTCGCCCGCGCCACCGAGGTCTTGCGCGATCTGTCGAACGGTCAGTTCTCGCTGACCTCCGACGATCGAGCCTTTCGCATCATCGATCACCGCAACGCCGATCTCGAGCGCGACGTCCGCACGCTGTCTGGCGGAGAGACGTTCCTCGCTTCCTTGGCCCTGGCCCTGGCGTTGAGCGACTCGATCGCCGAGTTGGCTCCGGTCGATTCGCCGCGGCTCGGCTCGATGTTTCTCGACGAGGGCTTCGGCACACTCGATCCCGAAACGCTCGACACCGTCGCCACCGCCATCGAGGAGTTGTCGGCATCCGGGCGCCTCGTCGGCATCGTCACCCACATCGAGGCGCTGGCCGAACGGATGCCCGTTCGCTACGTCGTCAACAAGGGGTCCGACACATCGACCGTGAAACAGGTCCTCGTGTGAAGCGCCGTGATGGGGAACAGAGCATGAGTGGGAGCGAACGATGAGATTCGCCGTCGAGAGTTGGGACCCGGCCTATGGCACCTCGGGGGATGAGCAGGCGCTGACCGAGGTCGCCCAAACGGTCGACGCCGGTCAGGAGGTCGCGCTCGATCGATGGGCCCCGATCGCACCCGACGCGCCAGCGGTCGAACCGGAGTCGGT
>CALLIQ010000066.1 GCA_938008925.1 uncultured Acidimicrobiales bacterium | reverse complement strand
CCCCGTCATCCACGTCACCGATGCGTCACGAGCGGTCGGCGTCGTTTCCCGACTCCTCGGCGACGACCGAGACACGGCGATCGAAGAGGTCGCTGAGGACTACCGCTCGGTGCGCCGAAGCCGCGAGGGCGGATCGGCGACCAAGCTGTTGTCGCTCGACGGCGCCCGGGAGAATCGCGCACCGATCGACTGGAAGCTCGGCGTCGCACCGGAGCCGACCCAGCTCGGCGTCCAGGTCTTCGACGACATCGACCTCGATTCGCTTCGTGACTACATCGACTGGACGCCGTTCTTCCGCACGTGGGACCTGGCAGGGGCGTACCCCCGGATCCTCGATGACGAGGTGGTCGGCGAGGTCGCACGCAGCGTCTATGCCGACGGGCTCGCCATGCTCGACACGATCATCGCCGAGCGTTGGGTGACGGCGCGAGCGGTGATCGGGCTGTGGCCGGCGGCCTCGGCCGGCGATGACATCCACGTCTTCGCCGATGCGAGCCGGAGCGAACAGATCGCGACGCTGCACACGCTTCGCCAGCAGGCGAGTCACGCGGACGCGCGACCGAACTTCGCGCTCGCCGACTTCGTCGCACCGACCGACGCCGGGGTGAAGGACCACATCGGAGCGTTCGCCGTGAGCACGGGCCACGGGCCGGAGATGGACGTCGATGTGCGCGCTGCTCGCTTCGAGGAAGCGGGCGACGACTACTCGTCGATCATGTTGAAGGCCCTGGCCGACCGGTTGGCTGAGGCGTGCGCCGAGTACATGCACGATCAGGTCCGCAACGATCACTGGGGTCACCAGCTGCGCACGTTCTCGAGAGAGGAACTGATCCGCGAACGCTATGAGGGGATCCGACCGGCGCCTGGCTATCCGGCGTGCCCCGACCACACGGAGAAGGCGACGATCTTCCGTCTCCTCGACGCTCCCGGCGCCATCGGTGTGGAGCTGACCGAGAGCTATGCGATGACGCCAGGTGCAGCGGTGAGCGGCTTGTACTTGTCGCATCCGGAGAGCCGCTACTTCGGCGTGCGCAAGATCGGTGAGGACCAACTCGCCGACTACGCACACCGCAAAGCCATCCCCGTCGACGAAGCCCGCCGCTGGCTCTCCCCCATCCTCTGACCCTCTCCCCCACCTTTCACTTCCTCTGAGACACGACAGCTGCTGCAACGCCTTCCGCCTCAGAGACGAGACAGCGCAAACCGCCCTATCAGTGGGCGAGGCACTTGCGATCGACCTGTCACGTCTCTGAGGTCGGACAGGTGGTGGGAGGGCGCTGGTGGGGCGGAAGTGTGGTCCGCTGGGGCTTGCGAGGTGCGCGTTTGGGGGCGCGTCAGGCGTCGGGGTCTGCCGGCATCGCACGCAGTGCTCGGAGCATGAGCCCGAGGCCAGCAGCGAAGCTGATCAACATGATCATGAAGTGCGACAGCTTGAGATCGAGGAAGAAGCGCAGACGGCTCAGGATCTCGATGACGATCACCGCCAGGCCGACGCCCATCAGCGCCCAACCCCATCGCTTCGAGGCGTCGTAGAACAGACCGACGACGCCGATGAAGAACGGCAAGAAGATCACGCCCATCGAGCCAGTGCCGCCGATCCCGCCGAGACCTCGCGACACCCAACCGTTGCCATAGGTCGTCACTCGCACCGAGTCGACGAAGAACCACGCCGACACGGCCGACAGGGCAGCGCCACCGACGAACAGATTCAGTCCGCCTGGCGTGCCGCCAGCGTTCTCGAGCTGCATGGGCTGAGGCTAGACCGTGGTCCGCAACCGCCCCGGGACCCGCCGCTCCCCGACCTCAACGCGCCGACCTCGCCACGACTGAGTAGTCGCTCTCGCCACATTGAGTAACGACACCTGACCGAGCTGTTCCTACGTTCGCCGTGGACACCAATCGGAGGGACGACATGAGGGATGACGCACAACGACGCGACCGATCGAGTCGGACGGGTCGACGGCACCGGATGCTCGCATGCATCGCCGCCATCGCACTCGTCGCGGCGGCGTGTGGCGGCGGCGGAGACGAAGATGGCGACACGACGGGAACGACGCTCGTCGGCGCTGCCGAGGCGGACTCGGAGGGAGGCGACTCGGCGGCACCGGCGAGCGGATCCGGTGGCGTGACCCCCGACGCCATCGAGTTCGGCGAGACCTACGCGATCACCGTCGCTGAGACCGCCGAGTCGGTGAGTCTCACGATTCCCGCCGGCTCGGTCACGACGGCGACCGTCGAGGGTTCCCCGACGAACACCTCTGCGGTGAGCATCACCGCCACCGACGGTTCGCTGTTCTGGCTCGCCGAGCCGGGCGGCACAACCGATGCGGGGCCACTCATCACCTCCAACGAGGAAACGCTCGAACTGCGACTCGACATCACCGGCGTTCCCGGCGACGAGATCCAACTCACGATCGACAACGCACTCCAGGCCGAACTCGCCGACGGCGGTGACGCACCGCCGATCATCACCGACGCACCGGCCATCGCCGGTTCGGTGTCCGGCTTGCTCGGCGGCTCCGACGTCGAAGACGTGTACCGCTTCACCGCCGCCCCTGGCGATGTCTTGACGGCGTCGCTGAGCGCCCCGGGCGACTCGACCGGGTCGGTGCGAGCGAGCTGGGAGTACAACGGCGAGACCAAGTCGTCAGCCTCCGCCGCACCCGGCGGCGCGGAGACCATGACCGCCGTCCTCAACGGCGAGCAGGGCGGCGACTGGTTCCTCCGAGTCACCGGATCGGGCACCTATCGGCTCGACGTCTCGGCGACGTCACAGAACGAAGCGGGCAGCGGCACCGACGCCGGAGCCGACATCGCCACCGCCGTTTCGGCTGAGCCGGGAACGATCAACGGCCAGCTCGGCGATGACGACGACGGCGACTTCTACGCCATCGACCTCCCAGCCGGTGCCGTGGTCACGATGAGCCTCGCCGTGTCCGCCGACTCTCCCGGTGGCGTCAACCTGCGCCTCCTCGAGCAGGGCACCGAGATCGACCGAGTCTCCGCCCAACCCGGCGGATCAGAGGAGGTGACCATGACGCTCGCAAGCGACGCCAGCACGGGACACCTCGAGCTGTGGGGAGCCGACTCGAGCTACGAGATCACCCTCACCGTCGGCGAACAGAACGACGGCGGCTCCGCCGGCGATGCAGGCGACAACGCGGCGGGTGCGGTCGAGGTCGAGGCGCCCGGAGCGTTCACCGGGGCCATGAGCTCAGACGACACCGCCGACTTCTTCTCCTTCATCTCACCCGGGAACGTGTCGGTGACGATGTCCGCCGAGACCGCGACGACCAACTTCAGCTACCGACTCCTCCTCGCCGACGGAACCGAGATCGACCGTGAGACCGCGGGCCCGGGGGCGACGACCACGATCGAC
>CALLIQ010000065.1 GCA_938008925.1 uncultured Acidimicrobiales bacterium | reverse complement strand
GATGTTCCAGCTGGCAATGCGATCACACGATCCTGGGTCGGCGACGGCCCGGCCGCTGGTCGGAGTGTTCGTCGACGCCGACACCCTCGAACACGGCCGCCACGACGAGACACTCCTGGAGCGCATGGGTGACCCTGGCTCAACCGTCTCGGACGAAACGCTTCGCCGTTACTTGTGTGACTGCGACCTCCAAGCCTTGACCATGGACGGTGAACTGCCGTTGGCGGTCGGCCGCAAATACCGGACCGCGACCGTGGCGCAACGTTTGGCGTTGCGGGCGATCTACGACACGTGTGCGTTCCCTGGCTGTGATGTGATCTTCGATTGGTGCCACGTTCATCACTTGGATTGGTGGGAGCACGGCGGGCGGACCGATCTCGACAACCTTGCGCCGCTGTGCAGTCGTCATCACCACCTCGCTCACGAGGGCGGGTGGCAGATGAAGCTGATGCCCGACCGTGAGCTCCGTACCTGGCGGCCAGACGGCACGCCCTACGCGGCTGCGAGCCCCTGCGGGCCCGTCACACGGTGGCGAGCCGGCGATGGATGGGCTGACGGTGGGCCAGCCAGGCCGCCGGATCAGTTCGTTCATCACCGAGAACCCGGCAACAACTGAGCCGACGGTCAGGCCCACCAGGGCCTCATCGGCGCGCTCGGGAGCGCCTTCAGCGGGATCGGAGGTGTCCCGAAGTCAGCTGGAGAGCCTCACCGAGCGACGTCGAGCCATTGGAGAACAACCTCTAGACACACTTCTCCAATCACACTACGGTGCGCCGCGTGACCGGATCCACCGCTCCCCCGCAGGCCGGGCGAACCAGCTCGGCTGAGCAGACGCGAGCGAAGCTCATCGAGTACGGCAGAGCTGCGTTCGCGGCCAAGGGCCACGACAACGTGAGCCTGCAGCGCGACGTCCTCAAGCCAGCGGGCGTGTCGAACGGCAGCTTCTATCACCAGTTCCGGGACAAGACCGACCTGCTGGTCGCCGTCCTCGAGGACGGCCGGGAACGCGGCCACAACGTGGTTGAAAGCGCAGTCGATGAGTCGGCCGACACGCCCCCCGTCGAGCGATTGAGGAAGCGCTTGTTGGTGTGGTTCGAACTCCTCGAGTACGGCGAAGACATGTATCGCATCCAAAGCGGCGAACTCGACAACGAGGACGAGCGAGTGCGCTCGCTCCTCGCAGACTTTCGCCACGAGACCTTCGCTCCCCTCACTCAGAAGCTCGCAGCGGCCATGGCCTCTCGGTCCGATCACTTCGATGCGGAGCGAGCGACGCTCTTCGTTCGTGAGCTGTTCAAGGCAACCGCCCTCGACTACCTCGACATGCCGCAGGACCAGCGAACGGCCAAGCGAGCGGCGATCGCGGCCGACCTCGCGGCCTTCATCATCGGAGGACTCACCGGCATGGCCGGGATCCCCAACCCGTCAGGAGTGGCGACGCAGTGACCCAGAGACGGACAAAGAACACCAGCGGAAGGGCTCCGAACCAACCAAACGGCGGCCGCCGCGGCCGACGAAACGGCCAACGCCACGGTGTCAGCGTCGTCGGGCTCGCCTCGACCTTCATGTTGATCGCTGCGGCTTGCGCGACCGGCCCGAGCGGCCAGACCACCCAGGCGATCGGGGCGTCCGCCGCTCGCCAGGACGACGGCGCATCGCTCGAAGAGAAGGTCGACACCGATGGTGACGGCGAGATGAGTGACGAGGAGATCGAGACCTACGCCCGCACGGTCTTGCTCGACTTCTCGAACTGCATGCGCGACAACGGCTACCCCGACTTCACCGACCTCGTGCTCGAAGACTTCACCGAAGGAAGCGGCGGACAAGGCCGCTTCCTCGCCCTGATGGCCGAGCGCGGCGTCAGCATCTCCGACGCGAACGCGATCCCGACGCTGCAATCGTGCGGTGAAGGCCTCAGCGATCTCCAGACCTTCGCCCCCCAGCCCAGCGATGCCGAACTCCAGGAACGGGAAGAAGCGGTGCTCGAGTTCGCCCAGTGCATGCGCGACGGCGGCCTCGCCGACTGGCCGGACCCGGACTTCGCGGCCAACCCCGGCGCCAACGGGTACGGACCCGAACTGCTCGAGCAATTCGACGTGCAGTCAGATGAGATCCAGGACGCGATCGCAGCGTGCCAGGCGGAGGACTCGAGCGTTGCGCTCGGTGCGGCTGACGACGAGGGCGACACGGCGGACACCGAACCCGACTCCTCTGACGACTCTGCTGACGACTCCGCTGACGGCTCCGAAGACGACCCGGGAGATGGCACGACGGACGGCACGGCCGACGTCGAACGGTCCGCGGTGAGTCCTGTGATCGAGGGCGACACCAGCGACCTCAACGTCGCCGAGGTGACCCGCCGAGACCTCGTGCAGACGACGTCGCTCGACGGCACCCTGGGCTTCGGCGATCTCCGTCCCTTCCCGACGAACACGACCGGGATCGTCACGTCGCTGCCTGCCGAAGGCGACACCATCGAGTTCGGCGACGTCTTGTTCACCATCGACAACGAACCGGTCCTGCTGTTCGAGGGCTCGATCCCCCAGTACCGACCGTTCATGTCGAACATGTCAGACGGACCAGACGTCGAGCAGCTCGAACGGAACCTCGTCGACTTCGGGTATGCGGAGGACTTCGACCTGACCGTCGACGACGACTTCACGGCGGTCACCCGTGACGTGATCGAGTCGATGCAGCTCGACTTCGGCGTCGACGACGACGGCCGTCTGGATCTCGGACGGGTCGTGTTCTCGCCGACACCGATTCGAGTCGGTGCGGTCAACGTCGAGATCGGCCAGTCGATCAGCCCACAGATCAACGTGTTGAGCATCACCGACAGCGATCAGCAGATCACGCTCGACCTCGATGCCGAAGACCGTTCATTGGTCTCGCTCGGCGACACGGTCGACATCGAGCTGCCAGACGGCGAAACGGTCGCTGGCCTGGTCTCGAACGTTGCAGCCACCGCGACACAGACCGTCAACCCACAGACCGGGGCGCCGGGCGACGCGACGATCGGGGTCACGGTCGTGTTTCTCGGCGTTGCGCCAGACGACGTCTTCGACTCGTCACCGGTCGACATCATCGTGACCGAGAGCGTCAGCGAAGGCGTCCTGACCGTCCCCGTCCCGGCACTCGTCGCTCGCTCGGGCGGCGGCCATGCCGTCGAGCTGATCGTCGACGGCGGCACGCAACTGGTCGCCGTCGAACTCGGCGACTTCGTCGACGACCTCGTCGAGGTCACCGGAGTGAACGAAGGCGACCGAGTCGTCATGGCGACGGCCGGCTGATCCCATGCCTGAAGCGGTTCTCGAACTCCGAAACGTGACGAAGTCCTACGCGGGCTCGCCGCCGATCGAGGTACTCAAGGGCATCGACCTGACGATCGAAGAAGGCGACCTCGTCGCCATCGTCGGACCGTCCGGCTCCGGCAAGAGCACCCTGCTCAACATGATGGGTGCCCTCGACCGGCCGTCCACGGGCGAGGTCCTGATCGACGGCACGGTGGTCAACGATCTGCGAGACCCGGCGTTGTCCGGCGTCCGAGGCCGGCGGCTCGGCTTCGTGTTCCAGCAGTTCCACCTGCTGCCCGGCCTGAGTGCGACGGAGAACGTCGCCACCGGCCTCCTCTACCACGGCACGAGCGGCCGGGAACGCAAGAACCAGGCACGAGACGCGCTGCGGCGAGTCGGCCTCGGGCACCGGCTCGATCAGAAGCCAGGCAAGCTCTCCGGCGGCGAGCGTCAGCGCGTCGCCATCGCTCGTGCGCTCCTCGGCGATCCTGCGATCGTGTTGGCCGACGAACCGACCGGCAACCTCGACTCCCAGACGACGGAGGAGATCGTCGAACTCTTCCTCGAACTCAACGATCAGGGTTCGACGATCGTGATGATCACCCACGACCGTGAGCTCGCCGAATCGATGCCCCGAGTCGTCGAGATCTTGGACGGCGAGATCCGTCACCGTGAGCAGGCGTCACCGACGGTGGCCGGCTCGTGATGGGAGGCGTTCGCTCATGACGGGAAGCACCGGCAAGAAGCTGCGGAGCCGACTGCGGCTCGTCGATGTCGTTCGCCAAGCCGTGCTCGGTCTCACCAGCCGCAAGCTCCGCACAGCGCTCACCGCCCTCGGCATCTCGATCGGCATCGCCTCCCTCATCAGCATCCAGGGCATCACCGAGGCCAACCAGGCCGACGCCCGCGCCGAGATCGACGCACTGGGCTCCGACTTCTTGTTCATCACACCGGGCACTGGAGTGACCGAAGAAGCAGAACTGCTGCCAGACGCCCCCGCCATGCTCGACACACACCTCCCCGCGCTCGAGTACGTCGCCGCGATCTATCCGGTCGACGCACGCGCCCGCAAGAACGAGTTCATCCCCGAGGTCGAGACGGGCGGCGTCACCGTGAGTGCGCTGACCGCTGCTGACCTCGACCTGCTGGAGCCGGTCAACGGTTCGGTGGCGCTCGGTCGCTTCCATGACGCCACCTCGGTCGAGGTGCCGGCCGTCGTGCTCGGTTCCCTTGCGGCCGAACGACTCGGTATTCGCCATCTCGTCGGCCATCCGACCATCAACATCTCCGGCACCGACTTCGCCGTGATCGGTGTCCTCGACGAGTTCGAGACGCTCAACACCGACCTGAACAGAACGGCGATCGTCGGCCTGAACGTCGCATCGGCGCTGTTCGAGACACCCGATACCCCCGGGGCCATCTACGCTCAGGTGCCACCCGAGCAGCTCGACGACGCACGCGACCTCATCCCCGCCCAGGCCAACCCCGCAGCGCCGGGCGAAGTGGCGGTGTCACGCCCCACCGAGGCGTTGGAGATCAGAGAGGTCATCGACGAGACGTTTGCCCGGATCCTCCAGGCGCTCGCATTGATCGTGCTCGCCGTCGGCGGCATCGGCATCGCCAACATCATGGTGATCTCGGTGATCGAGCGGCGGGGAGAGATCGGGCTGCGTCGCTCGCTTGGTGCGACCCGCAAACACATCGCGTCGCAATTCATCATCGAGTCGACCGTGTTGTCGCTCCTCGGTGGGCTGCTGGGCGTTGCGATCGGCATCGCCATCGTGTTCGGCTACGCCCGGTTCAAGGACTTCGAGGCGATCGTCCCGTGGTTCTGGCTCTCGGTTGGTGTTGCCGCGGCCTTCGCCCTCGGCGCCATCGCCGGCTTGTATCCGGCGTGGCGGGCCAGCCGCCTCGACCCTGCCGAGGCGGTCAGGCCGGCGGCCTGAGATCGCCGCGGCGAATCACGCGGCGCCGGCGATCACCTGGCATCGGTTCGGATCGGTACACGACGACGGATCCAGCCCTCTTGCCCGCTCTGCCAGTGCGGCGAGCTCACGTCGGGCGGCTACGAGCTGTTCGATCTGCGCGTCGATCGACACGACGTGGGCCTCGATCAGAGCCATCGTGTGCGCACAGGACCGCTCGCCGCTTCCCTTCAGTTCGAGCACCGACGCCACCTCGGCCAAGGTGAGGCCGGTTGCCTGAGCGTCGCGAATGAACCCGAGGCGCTCGACGGCATCGTCGCCGTAGTCCCGATAGCCGTTGGCGGCCCGTGCCGGGGCGTCGAGCAGGCCGATCGACTCGTAGTAGCGAATCGTCTTCGTGGAGACGTCGCATCGGTGGCCGAGTTCGCCGATCTTCATGCCTCGACGCTACTCGGCACGGGCAGTTCAATCGTCCGCTTCACCGTCTTCATCGCCAACTGCGACGTGAGGGTCTGCACGTGCGGCAACCGGGCCAAGGTGTCCATGTAGAGCTCCTCGAACGCAGCCGCATCGGCGACCACGACCCGAAGCAGGTAGTCGGGCTGCCCCATCATGCGGGCCGCCTCGACGATCTCGGGCACGTCGTCGATCGCCG
>CALLIQ010000064.1 GCA_938008925.1 uncultured Acidimicrobiales bacterium | reverse complement strand
TTCACGCCTTCTTGACGAAGGCCGCTCTGATGAGCAACCCGCGTCCGTTGACCTTCGCATCGATCTCGTGGTCGCCTTCGACGAGACGGATCGACTTGATCTTCGTTCCCGCTTTGATGCCACCGACCTTGCCGTCGGTCTTCAGATCTTTGATGACCGTGACCGTGTCGCCGCTTGCGAGGAGGTTGCCGTTGGCGTCACGAATGTCGTCGAGCCCATCGCTGAGCTCCGCCATCCACTCGTGCCCACACGTGGCGCACTCATAGCCGTCGCCCGCATCGAGGATGTCGGCCATCGTGCAGATCGGACAAGCGAGATCCTCGGTCATGCCGACTGTGTAGCGGTGTCCCACCAGATGACGGCGCGTTCGGTGCTGCGTGCCGGCAGTGAACGAATCTGAGCGTCGACCTCCTGGACTCGATCGGGCCCGAGGCACAGCATGCGCGCTGCGCCGGCGGCCCGGGTCTCCGAAGGCGATTCGCGGCGAAGCTGGCCGGCCTCGCCGATTTCGAACGTCGCGTTGATGCCGGCCTCGATGAGCGCGGCGTGTGCATCCTCCGCGCTGGGCCCCGTCGGACGTTCGATGTTCCAGAAGTGCTGCCAGAGGGGAGCGTTGACGGTCTGAGGATGGTGCAACGTCAGCTCCATCACGACTCGGCCACCGGGCTTCGTCGCCCGGTCGAGGGCGCGAGCGAACTCGTCGAGCGCAGCGACGTTGTAGGCGACGTGATGGCAGACGACGACGTCGGCCCGCAGCTCGGAGGACGCTTGCGAGTCGGGCCACCGACCCGGCACCGTGATCACCTCGAGATCGCGCGACGTCGCCTCGGCGGTGTACAGCTCGAGCATCTCGGCCGACTCGTCGGCGCCGATGACCGAGCCGGCTCGATCTGCGAGTGCGAGCGATGCGGCTCCGCCACCGCACCCGACGTCGAGCACGACCGCACCATCAGCCAGCGCCTCACGAGCCCGGCGCGTCGCAAGGGAACCCTCACCCGTACCCGGTAGCGGTCGGAACAATTCCGGGTCGAGGCGCCAGGGAAACGCAGGCGCTTGCTTGCGGATCTCGTCGGGGATCGCCCACGCGCTCAGTTGGGCTTTCCACCGATCGAGCGCCGGAGTATTGCTCACCCGTCGGCGACGTCGAACGCTGATTCGGAGTCACCGCCACCGCCACTGTCACCGTCACGGTCGCCGTCGCTGGCGGTTGTGGGTGCTGCGATGCCGAGTTCCGCTTCGATCGACGCGAGCCGGGCT
Source organism: uncultured Acidimicrobiales bacterium (assembly GCA_938008925.1). Classification (GTDB taxonomy): domain Bacteria; phylum Actinomycetota; class Acidimicrobiia; order Acidimicrobiales; family SZUA-35; genus CALEWY01. The sequence continues at coordinate 6,582 of CALLIQ010000064.1, read as the reverse complement.
TCGAGTTCCTCCACTCGCTGTGCGAGTGACGGACCCTTGCTCGATGAGCGAGGCGCGGCGCTCGAGGCCACGACGTCGTTGATGTCGGGAACCTCTTCTCCGATGCAGTGCGCCCATCGATCTTGGCTTTGCCCTGAGGCTCGGCCGATGTTGACGACGAATGGATCGTCGCCGCGAGCCAGTCCGTCGAGCACCCGCTGCACATCGTCAGGCGATTCGAATCCCGAGCCCTGCGACGTCGGATATCGCTCGGTACGAGTCTTGAGCTCGCCAACCGACTGGGGCCCGCGCAGCATCATGATCGCGAGCACGGCCATCTGGTCGAGGTCGAACCCCATCGCTTCGTCGAGCACGTGCTTGTGCTTGTCGGCTCGACCACCGGCGATCGTGCGGGCCAAGCCCGCCGGGCGAAGCAACAGCATCGTGTCGATCACCGTTCGCTCGCTGTAGTCGACGACGGGTTCTCGGTTCGACTTCTGGTTGCACGCGTTCACCAGGGCATTGGTCGACAACGGGTACTGGTCTGGCGTCGTCGCCTCCTTCTCGATCAAGCAGCCGAGAATTCGCACCTCTTCAACCGTGAGCTCCATGGCTGCACCGTAATTCGGCCATCCGAGGAGTTTCGCGTTCTGGACTCAGAACCCGAGGCTTCGGCCAACGATCTCTTTCATGATCTCGTTCGTGCCGCCGTAGATCTTCTGGACGCGTGCATCGCGCCATGCCCGGGCGATCGGGTACTCCTCCATGTAGCCGTAGCCACCGTGGAGCTGGAGGCAGTTGTCCATCACTCGGTTCTCGAGCTCGGTGGTCCACCACTTGGCCTCGGCCGCGTCGTCGGCGGTGAGTTCGCCGTCGAGATAGGCCTGGATCTGACGATCCATGAAGACCCAGGCGATGTCGAGTTCGGTCTTCATCTCGGCGAGCATGAACTTCGAGTTCTGGAACGACCCGATCGGTTGGCCGAACGCTTGGCGGTCCTGGCAGTACTCGATCGTCCAATCGAATGCAGCCTGGGCGTGTGCGACGGCGCTCAGCGAGAGCGAGAGACGTTCGCGTGGAAGATTGCCGACGAGGTTGAAGAAACCCTGTCCTTCCTCGCCGAGGAGGTTCTCGGCGGGGACCCGGACGTCTTCGAAGACCAGCTCGGCGGTGTCTTGTGCGTGCATCCCGATCTTCTCGAGATTGCGGCCGCGGCTGAAGCCCTCCATTCCCTCCTCGACGACGAGGAGGCTCATGCCTCGGTGTGCCTGTTCCGGGTCGGTCTTTGCTGCGACGATCACGAGGGACGAGTTGATCCCGTTGGTGATGAAGGTCTTCGAGCCGTTGAGGACGTAGGAATCGCCGTCCTTGATCGCCGTGGTTCGAACACCTGCGAGGTCCGATCCGGTGCCCGGCTCGGTCATGGCGATGGCCGTCATCGACTCGCCCGAGCAGATGCCGGGCAACCATCGAGCCTGCTGCTCTGGGTTGGCGACGCTGTTGAAGTAGGGAAGGCAGATGTCGTTGTGGAGCGTGATGCACATGCCAGACGCCATCACGCCGGCCGCCTGGATCTCCTCGTTGATGATGCAGTTGAAGCGGAAGTCGGACACGCCGCCCCCGCCGTTGGCCTCGTCGACCTCCATGCCGAGGAAGCCGTGCTCGCCGGCCTTGCGGAACATGGCGGTGTCGACCAGGCCCGCGGCTTCCCACTCGTCGGCGTGAGGCACGATCTCCTTTTCGACAAAGGTCCGGACGCTGTCGCGGAAGAGCTCGTGGTCGTCGTCGTAGATCGTGCGGCGCAGCATGCACCCACCGTAGTTCTGCCAGCTTCTACGATCCGAACCGCATGTCCGGCGCCCGCCCCCTCCCGAACGACAACCGAACGGTGGCCGTCGTCGGCGGCGGTGACCCGTTGACCTCCGTCGAACGCTCAACGGTCGCGGCTGCAGCCTTGGTGATCGCTGCCGACTCAGGCGTCGATCGCGCCGCCGAAGCGGGGATCGATGTCGACGTCGCGGTCGGCGACTTCGACTCGGTCAGCGAATCAGGACTCGCTCGCGCCGTCAGCGCTGGCGCACAGATCGAGCGATTTTCCGATGCGAAGGACGAGACCGATCTCGAGTTGGCCATGCTCAGCGCAATCCGGTTTGATCCGGAGGAGATCGTCGTCGTTGGGCTTGCGGGCGGCCGCCCCGATCATGCACTTGCGTCCCTCTTGCTGCTCGCCGATTCACGGTGGTCGAGTCGCCGCCTGACCGGCCATGTGGGCAGCACTTCGGTGACGGTGATCGGATCGACGGGGTTGACGATCGATGGCCCGAGCATTCGTCACACGGTCTTGCGCGGATCGCCGGGCGACACGGTGTCGCTCATCGCCATCGGCGGCGACGCGGTTGGCGTCACGACGACGGGTCTGGAGTACCCGCTCGACGACGAGGTGGTTCGTTCAGCATCGCCGAGAGGTGTCTCGAACGTCTTCGTCGATTCCGTGGCCGACATCTGGCTTCGGGCTGGAACCCTGTTCGCGTTTCAGCCTCCGCTGGAAGAGCCGAAGTGATCCGCCGCTTCGGCCGAACTCGGGGCACATCCGACGGCCCCCGTCATCGCCGAACCTGGCCTCAGCGTTTGCTCGTGCTATTCAACGTCGGCGTCATCGCCGTCGCCCTTGGCATGGCCTGGACGCTTCGCTACTCCTATGTCCAGGCGGCGAGCGTCGAACGAGTCCAGCTCGGCGGATCGTTGACACCGAGGCAAGACGGCCCCGATCTCGGCGGCGAGGTCTTCAACGTCCTGATCGTCGGCTACGACAGCGATGCCGGTCTCGCCGAGGACGACCCGATCCGTCTCGAACGAAACGGTGAGCGCTTCAGCGACGTCATCCTCGTCGCTCACATTGACGAGCGGGAGGGAACGGCGACGCTCATGTCGGTGCCGCGCGACCTCTGGTTGCCGATCGCCGGGCTCGATCGTGATGCAAAGATCAACTTCGCGTTCGGCATCGGTGGCCCGGGTGTGCTGATCGACACGATCGAGACCGAGCTCGACATACCCATTCATCACTACATGGCCATCGACTTCGCTGGGTTCCAGGGTCTCGTCGAAGTCGTCGGCACCGTCGATGTCTTCTTCGAGCAGGCCGCCCGCGACTGGAACGCCCGTCCGATCACTGGCCCACCCCGCACCCAGACCGGCTTCGAGATCGACGCCGGCTGCCATGCGCTCGATCCGCCGACCGCTCTCGCCTACGTCCGAAGCCGCTACTACCAAGTGCAACTCGACGACGGCTCGTGGGTCGACTCGGTACCGCTGTCCGACCTGGGGCGAATGGAGCGCCAGCAGGACTTCGTCAAGCGCCTGATCCAACGGGCGATCGACCTCGGCGCACGAAACCCATTCGTGCTCGCAGATCTCGTCGATGCCGGGCTCGACCACGTGACCATCGATCAAGATCTGACGCCGCAGATCATCCTCGACGTCGGCCGCACGTTCCGCGATTTCGAGCCGGGCCAGCTCCAGACCTACAGCTTCCCGACGGAGTTCGGTCGGGTTGGTTCGGCCAGCGTCTTGTTCGCCCTGGACGATGACGCGGAACCCATCCTCGAGATCTTCCGCGGGGCGTCGCCGAGCGATCCGAACACGGTGGCGGTCTCCGTCGTCGCGACGGCGGACGTCGAGGCCGAGGCGACGGCGATGATCGACGAGCTCGACGACCTCGGCTTCCGAGTGATCGGCCCGACCTTCGCCGAGACCGAGCCCGGCATCGTGATCCGACATGGTGCAAACGGTCGTCAGGCCGCCGAGGTGGTGCGCCAGAACCTGTCTCGGACCTCGATCGAAGAGTTCGCCGGGCTCGACGGAGCCATTCGGCTTGAGGAAATCGACACGCTGCCGGGTCGATCGGTGATCGTCGTCGTCGGCCCGGGCTCGCCCTCTCAGCCAACCACCACTGCAAACGCCGGTGAGATCGACGCTCCGACCACTGCGCCTGATTCCACGATCGACAACACGGACGAGGGCACCGACGAGGACACGGACGAGGTTGCATCCGTGCCACCGACCTCATCCGGCACTCCTGCGGTCACCGAGCTCGACGACGGAGCCTTCGCGGACGAGCCGGGCGCGAGTCTCAGCTGCGGCTGAGACGTGGACGAAATTGGACAGATGACCTAGACGCAACGTGAGGTCGTACCCACCAACTGTGGGGAGCGGTCCGCTACCGTTCATGACGATTTGCAGGCCGAGGAGGTCAGTGGTGGCGAGAATCGCAGTGATTGGTACGGGTTACGTCGGTTTGACGACGGGTGCGTGTTTTGCGCATTTGGGTCATGACGTGGTGTGTGCCGACATCGATGAGGCCAAGGTCGCGTCGTTACGGGCCGGTGAGATTCCGATCGTCGAGCGGAACTTGGATCGTTTCGTTCATGAGGGGATCGCGTCGGGGAAGCTCTCGTTCGTGGTTGGTGCTGCTGAGGCGTCGAAGGACTGCGAGTTCCACTATCTGTGTGTGCCGACCCCGCAGGGTGCTGATGGTGCTGCGGATCTGTCGTTTTTGGAGACGGCGGCTGCGCAGATCGCGCCGGTGTTGCCGACGGGTTCGGTTGTGGTGAACAAGTCGACGGTGCCGGTTGGTTCGACTGGTTTGGTGGCGTCGGTGATGGGCCGCAACGACGTCGAGGTCGTGTCGAACCCGGAGTTTTTGCGTGAGGGTTCGGCGATCGATGATTTCTTGAATCCTGATCGTGTGGTGATCGGTGCTCGTGATCAGGAGGCGGCGATTCGTGTCGCTGGCTTGTACAGCCGGGTGCGGGCGCCTGTGATGGTGACGGATCCGATTTCGGCTGAGACGATCAAGTACGCGTCGAACGCGTTTCTGGCGTCGAAGTTGTCGTTCGTGAACGCGATCGCGAATTTGTGCGAGGCGGTCGGTGCTGATGTGAACGACGTCGTGTTGGGGATGGGTTACGACAAGCGGATCGGCAAGGAGTTCTTGCGTCCTGGTCCTGGTTGGGGTGGCTCGTGTTTCCCGAAAGACACGATTGCGTTGGCGAAGATCGCTGAGGATGCTGGGTATGAGTTCAGCTTCTTGCGTGAGGTGTTGAAGGTCAACGATGAGCAGTTCGATCGGACTGCTGCGAAGGTGATCGCGGCGTTGGGTGATGATCCGTCGTCGAAGCAGGTCGCGTGTTGGGGGTTGACGTTCAAGGCGGGGACTGATGATTTGCGTCAGTCGCCTGCGATTGAGGTCATGAAGCGGGTTGCGGCGTCTGGTGTTTCGATTCGTGCCTATGACCCCGTGATTTCTGGTCCGTTGGCGGATCTGCCGGACGCGGAGATCGTGTCGGACCCCTATGCGGCGACTGATGGTGCTGCGGTGTTGGTGGTGTTGACGGAGTGGGACGAGTTCCGTTGGCTTGATTTCGACAAGGTCGCGGGGAACATGGCGTCGACCACGGTCGTGGATGCCAGGAATCTGTTGGATCGGACCCAGCTCGAGCGTCGCGGGTTCGACTACCGCGGAATCGGTCGCTGACCGTGGCCCGAGTCGTCCTCACCGGCGGGGCCGGATTCCTCGGGTCGCACATGAGCGATCATCTTCTCGCCCGGGGCGATGAGGTGGTCTGCGTCGACAATCTGGTCACCGGTCGGGCATCGAACATCGCCCACCTGGCCGACCACGACGGATTCACCTTCGTCGAGTGCGACGTTTCCGAGGGGCTCGACATCGACGGGCCGGTCGATGCGGTCATGCATCTGGCGTGTCCGGCATCGCCGATCGATTTCGCCAAGCTCCCGATCGAGATCTTGAAGGTGGGAAGCTACGGCACCCACCATGCGCTCGACCTGGCGGTCGAAAAAGGCGCGGTGTTCCATGTGAACTCCACGAGCGAGGTCTACGGCGACCCGCTCGAACACCCACAGGCCGAAACCTACTGGGGCAACGTCAACCCGATCGGGCCCCGCAGTGTCTACGACGAGGCCAAGCGGTTCGGCGAGGCGCTGACGATGGCCTATCACCGGGCGCACGACGTCGACGTCCGCATCGTTCGCACGTTCAACACCTACGGCCCCCGGATGCGCCCCGATGATGGCCGCGTCGTGTCGAACTTCATCGTGCAGGCCCTCGAGGGCGAGAACCTCACCGTGTACGGCGACGGATCCCAGACCCGGAGCTTCTGCTACGTCGACGATCAGATCACCGGGCAGCTCGCGTTGCTCGACTCTGACTACGTCGGCCCGGTCAACATCGGAAACGAGCATGAGTTCACGATGCTCGAGTTGGCTCAGGTCGTCCTCGAGGCGACGAACGCGTCGAGTGAGTTGGTGTTCGAGCCGCTCCCTCACGACGATCCGACCCAGCGTCGGCCCGACCTCACCGTCGCACGCCGTGAGCTCGGTTGGGAACCCACCATCCAGCTCGCTGAAGGCGTGGCCAAGACGGCCGCCCACTTCGCCGAGGAACTCGGGCTCTGACCTCCGCCACCCGGTGACCGCCCCCGGGTTCGGTGATCGGCAACGGCTCGCGACTGGGTGTGGCGTGTTCGCTTCGGCCGTGGATGCATAATCGACCCCGATGACGACCCGTGTCGCGCTGACGGTCAC
>CALLIQ010000063.1 GCA_938008925.1 uncultured Acidimicrobiales bacterium | reverse complement strand
CAGAACCGGCCTGTGAGAACGGCTCTGACAGAACCGATCAGGCGAGCTCGGGGACGGGCGCCACCAGGGCGGTTCCGTCCTCGATCTGTACGACGACGACGGGCTCGCCGACGTCGAGGCCCTCGCTCGATCGGTCGTCGTATGACCGAGCGACGATGAAGTGCGGTTGACCGCCGAGATCGACTCGGACCTTGCCTTTCCGACCGTCCTCGATCGGGAGCACCACGTGACCAGCGCGCCCCTCGAGGGAACGATCGGTGACCTGGGAACTCACCTGCGACCGCACGAGGAAGCCGTAGAGGGCGGAGTTGACGACGGCCGCGAAGAGACCGATCACCAGAGCCGTGGGGAGTCCGACGACGGTTGGGTAGCCGAAGGCCTCGAGGACCAGACCGGACAGCCCGAAGAACGCGCTGAACATCACGATCGAACGAAGTGACAACAACCCGCCGAGTAGATCCCCGATCGCTTCACCGAGGCCACCATCCAGGCCATCACCCAGGCCGTCACCGAGGTCGCCGCCCACGTCGGGACCGTCGAGTTCGGGACCGGCGACGTCGAGATCGCCGACCTCGAGATCGCCGTCGAAGTCAATGTCGAGATCTCCGGTGTCGAGGCTCCCGAGCAACATCGGAAGAAGGAAGACGCCGCCGAACAGTGCGAACGCCACGAAGATCCACGTCATGACCGGCCCCCTTGGTCGTGTCTGCTCGACCGTTCACTCGTTGGTGGGCGATCAAACTCTTGGTTGATGGATACCATGCATGCAGAGTACCCATCGACACAGGGTAGTCAAGTGACGGTTCGATGACGCGAGCCGACGCACGCCGATCACACCGCTACTCGACAAGCATGGGTAGCCTCCTCGCCATGCCATCGAGCGTCGAAGTCCACCACGCCCAAATGCTCAAGGGCGTGCTCGACATGTGCGTCTTGGCCTCGATCGTCGAAGAGCCGAGCTATGGCTACGCCCTCGTGACCGCGCTCAACGAACGCGGCGTTGCCGTGCCGAACGAGAACAGCGTCTATCTGGTCCTCAAGCGCCTGTCGAAGGCCGGACGCATCGAGTCTGAGCTCGTGCCCTCGGAGAGTGGCCCGCCGCGCAAGGTCTACCGAGCAACCGAGGCCGGACGCGATGTGTTGTACGCCTGGATGGCCGACTGGTCAGCGGTTCGCAATGGCGTCGACGCAGTCCTCGCCAGCCACGTCTGACGCAGCATTCGCCGAGCCAGACCCGTCGAGCCAGACCGGCAGAATCAGACCGGCCAGATCAGACCGGCCAGATCAAGCCGGCCAGATCAGACGGGCCGGTCGCCCTTCACCGTGATGCGTCGCATGTGGCGGCGATGACCCGCGTAGTCGTGCAACGCGAAGTGCTGCACGCTTCGGTTGTCCCACATCGTCAGGGTCCCGGGCTGCCACTTCACTCGACAAGTGAACGGCTCGCGCGACCCCTTCTCGTAGAGGAATTCGAGGAGCGCGGCAGACTCGTCTCGACGCATGCCCCGGATCTTCGTCGTGAACGCGGGGTTGACGTAGAGACCGCGCCGCCCAGATTCTGGATGGGTTCGCACCACCGGGTGCTCGGTCTCCCTCGATGCGTCGACGCCTTCCTTGGCCACCATCGCCTTCGAGTTCTTCGACTGGCCGGCCATGCCGTATTGACGATCGGGCGAGTGGACGGCGACCAGCCCGTCGAGCATCGACTTCATCGTGTCGCTGAGTGAGTCGTAGGCCGCCAACTGGCTGGCGAAGAGCGTGTCGCCCCCGGCAGGAGGGACGTCGATCGCGTACAGGATCGACCCGAGATCGGGCTCGGTCATGAACGTGAGATCGGTGTGCCAGCCCCCGCCGAAGTTCGACCCCGTTCGGTCCTCTGGTTCGGTGATGATGTCGAGCACCTCGGGGTGGTCCGCATTCATCTCGACGAACGGGTGGGTGTCGAGCTCCCCGAAGTGTCGGCCGAACGCGACCTGTTCCTCAGGGCTGAGGTCTTGATCGCGAAAGACCAACACCTGGTACTGCACGAAGGCGGCTCGGATCGCAGCGACCGTGTCCGCGTCGAGCGATCGCAGGTCAACGCCGCCCACCTCGGCTCCGAGCGCGCCTGCGATGGGTTCGATCTGCAACTCCTGGCCTGCCATCTCGCCATGATCCTCGCTGGCGGCCACACCGTCGAGTCGGGAAAGATGCGACGATGCTCGCAGAAACGCTCCTTCCGCTCGGCAAGCTCGACCCGGGCCTGCGCGAACCCGACACACCGCTCCACATCGGCGACTTCGCAGCGGGAGCAGCCCAAGCCGAGGCGATCGGTTACCACGCCGTTCTGGTCGAGGAGACCAAGGACGACCCGTATCAACTGTTGGCTCTCGGCGCAGCGAACACGTCAACACTCGGCATCGGAACGTCGGTGGCGATGGCGTTTCCTCGAAGCCCCACCATCACGGCCATGTCGGCGTGGTCGTTGCAGAAGCTGTCGGAGGGCCGTTTCGTACTCGGTCTCGGGTCGCAGGTTCGCGGTCATGTGCGCCGACGGTTCGGGATGGAGTGGCACGCGCCGGCTCCGTGGATGCGCGACTACGTCAACGCCATGCGAGCGGTGTGGAACACCTGGCAGACCGGCGAGCCGCTCGAGTTCGAGAGCGAGCACTACAACCTCAACCTCATGGTCCCGCTGTTCGATCCAGGGCCCATCGATCACCCCGACATCCCGGTGCACATCGCCGCCATCGGCCCGAACATGTGCGCCGTCGCCGGCGAGGTCGCACAGGGAGTTCGCCTGCATCCGGTGTGCACGCCGCGCTTCATCGACGAGAAGGTCAAGCCCGCTGTCGACAAGGGCGCCGACCGGGTTGGCCGCGATGCGAGCGAGGTCGAGATCTGCATGAAGCCGCTCGTCGGCACCGCGCCGGACGAGGCCTCGCTGGCCAGGGTCGCCGACACGGTTCGAGCGAGGGTCGCCTTCTATCTCTCGACACCGTCGTATCGACGAACCTTCGAGCTCCACGGTTGGGACGACATCGCCGAGCAGGCATCGCTGCTGTCGAAACAGCAACGCTGGGACGACCTCCCCGGGCTCGTCCACGACGAGATGCTCCACACCGTCGCGACGCTCGCCACCCACGATCACATCGCGGCCGAGCTGTCCGCGCGCTACGGCGAGCGGGTCGATCGCATCGAGTTCTCGATGCCGGTCAACTCACCCGACGACGCAGAACTGCTCTCGTCGATCATCGCCCAGCTCTGATCGACCGCACTGCGAGTGGGCTCGACTTGCCCGAAGCCTCACGATCGGAGAGGGTGCGGCCATGCGCTACGGAATCGCTTTCGCGAACACGATGGGTTGGGTCGACGGTCCGGGGGCGGTGGAGATGGCACGGGCCGCCGAGACCCACGGGTTCGAGTCGGTGTGGACCGTCGAGCACGTCGTCTACCCCGACGACTACGCCTCGGAGTATCCGTACGCGGCCGACGGGAAGATGCCGGCCACCTCGGAGACGCCGATCCCTGACCCACTGATCTGGCTGTCGTACATCGCCGCGGTCACGACTGAGATCAAGCTCGCCACCGGCATCTTGATCCTGCCTCAGCGCAACCCCGTGGTGTTGGCCAAGGAGTTGGCGACGCTCGATCACATGTCCGGTGGCCGAGTCGAGCTCGGCATCGGAGTCGGTTGGCTCGAAGAGGAGTTCGATGCACTGGGCATCCCGTGGGAGAAGCGGGGAGCGCGCACCGACGACTACATCCGAGCGATGCGTGCGCTGTGGAGTAGCGACGGCGCGACCCACGACGGCGAGTTCTCGTCGTTCACCCGCGTCTCGAGCAACCCGAAGCCCGTCGGCAACGACATTCCGATCGTCACGGGCGGCCACTCGAAGCTGGCGGCCAAGCGAGCCGGCCGACTCGGCACCGGCTTCTTCCCCGGCAAGGGCACACCGGCGGAGCTGGCCGAACTCATGGACGTCGCCCGCCAGGCGGCGGCCGACGCGGGCAATGACCCCGCCGCAATCGAGCTCACCGCCGCACACCCCGGCACCTTCGGCGACGACCCGGTCGGTGCGGCGGAAGAGATGGCCGCAATCGGCTGCACTCGCCTGATCGTGCCGGCGTTCATGCTGATGCGCCCGAACGCGGACGAGGCGATGGCCGCCTTTGCCGAGAAGGTCCTGGCGCCGACCGAAGGCATCTGATCGCTACCGGCGACAGCCA
>CALLIQ010000062.1 GCA_938008925.1 uncultured Acidimicrobiales bacterium | reverse complement strand
ATCCATCTCCTGATGTTCAGCTGCAACGCTCGACGGGTGTTCTACAATCTGTATAGTCGAACGTGTGACGACTCCAGTACCGACCCGGTTCAGTGACGAGGAGCTCGCGATGATCGACCGCTTGGTCGAAGATGGAATCGCCGACAGCCGGTCAGCCGTGATCCGGCGAGGGGTTCACCACCTCGCCGACGCTGTTCGGCGGGCCCGGGTCGGAGAGACGATTGCGGCGTCCTATCGGGAACGGCCCCAGACCGACGACGACAATGAGCTCGCAATGGCGAACGCCATCGCGATGACCGAGGCGGAGTCGTGGTAGCGCAAGCGGAGATCTGGATGATGGAGACGCCGAACCAGAAGCGTCGTCCAGTTCTGGTCGTGTCACGAGACGAGGTGATTCCGGTGCTCAACAATGTTGTCGTCGCACCGGTGACGAGCACCGTGCGGAACATACCGACGTGCATCAAAGTGGGGTCTGGCGAAGGGCTCGATCACGAGAGCGTGGCGACGTTCGACAACCTTGCTGCCGTTCCCAAGTCGGTGCTCACCGCAAGGCTCGGCGGGCTTGGTGCCGGCGGGCGGCAGCGAATCTGCGACGCACTCGCGGCTCTTGCCAACTGCTGATCCGCAGTCCTCGGAATCAGGCGGTGGCGTCGTCGTGTTTCGGCGGGGTCCGCTCGACGGAGTGGGCCGCAGCAGCCAGCGATCGCGCTTCGTCGCTCTCGACACCGATCGCCTCGAGGAGCCGGGCGACCACGGTCGGGATTGCCTCCGCATCGGTGTCGTCGAGGGGAGTGTCGACGGAGACCAGTCGGCGGACGGAGGCCATCAGTGTGCCGGAGACGAGATCGACAGTGATCGGATCGTCTCCGTACGCGAAGCGGCCGGTTCGGTGACCTTCGGCCAGGTCGGAGCGGAGATGCTGCTGAATTGCGGCGTGCAGCGGTGTCGGCGATTCATTGAGCCGGAGGACGGCACGCCCCCACAGTGGCTGGCGAATGGCCGCGTTGAGGACGCGTGCCGTGGCCACGGCAAAACGCCACGCCGGGTCGGCCCCCTCGGTGTCGTCTGCGCTGCCATCGGTGATTGCCTTGAGTGACTCGTGAGCGAGGGTCGCGATGAAGTCGTCGCGGTCGAGGAAGTGGTTGTAGAAGGTGCCGTTCGAGACGTCGGCGGCGAGCACGACGTCGGAAGCGGTGAGCGCTTCGCCGCGATCGGCGACCACCTGGAGCCCGGCGTCGATCAGTTTGCGACGGGTGCGTTCCCGCTTGCTCGGTCTCGGCTCGGTCATCGCCCCGACTCTACGCCCGCCTCGCCGTAGTTGACAAGCTCGTCATTTGTGATGACAGTGTCAGTTATGACCTACGCGCTTGCGAACGTCGATGGCCGGGCCGCCCTGGTCGCGGATGATCATTGGTACGACCTCGAAGCGGTGTCGCTCGGCGAGCTCGGTTCGGACCCGATGGCGGCGCTCGCCGACCCCGACCGGTTGGCAGCGTTGACGGCCGAGCTCGGTGATCGTGAGCCGAGCGGGCAACTCGATGCCGTCCAACTCGGTCCACCGGTGCCCCGCCCGCGCAACGTGTATGCGATCGGCCTCAACTACCAGGCCCACGCGGACGAGGGTGGAATGGAGGTACCCGCCAACCCGCTCGTGTTCACGAAGTTCCCCTCATGCCTGGTCGGTCCGACGGCTGACGTCGAGTTGCGCAGCGATGCGGTCGACTACGAGGGTGAGCTGGTCGTCGTGATCGGGCGCAGCGGCAAGGACATCGAACCGGCCGACGCCTGGGACCACGTCGTCGGGCTGATGGTCGGCCAGGACGTGTCCGACAGGGCGGTCCAGTTCGCGGCCAGTCCGCCACATTTCGATCTCGGCAAATCGTTCGACACCTTCGGCCCGATCGGCCCGGTGATGGTCTCGCCCGAGTCGGTCGATCGCGATCACCTCCGGATCGTCACCGAGGTCAACGGCGAGGTCCGCCAGGACGAAACCACCGACCAGATGATCTTCGACGTGCCGACGCTCGTCTCCTACCTCTCGCGTGTGACGACGCTCGCGACTGGCGATCTGATCTTCACCGGCACGCCCGACGGCATCGGCATCACGCAGGGCAAGGTCCTCGCCGACGGCGACGTCATCACGACACGCATCGACGGGATCGGCACGCTCACCAACCGTTGCGTGCGAGCGACCGATCACCAGGTCTGCTGACCACAGCTCCGAACCCGAACCCCCTGAGGAAAGGACACCCACCAATGCCGAATTCACCAACAGCGAGGCTTTCGCTGAGTCATGCGACGGTCGCCGTGCGCGACCTCGACGCCATGCTCGACTTCTACTGCGGCGTGCTCGGTTTCGCCGTCACCAACCGCGGCACCGTCGGCGACGACGGCGAGATGGCATTCATCTCCCAGGACCCCGCCGAGCACCACCAGATGGTGTTCGTGTCCGGGGGCCCCGAGACCGAGCACCAGTTCGTGATGGCTGACCACATGGCATTCCGCACCGGCAGCCTCGATGACCTCCGCGCGATCGGGGCCAACCTCGACGAGGCCGGCATCGAAGGTGTCATCCCGATCAACCACGGCAACGCCTGGTCGCTGTATTTCAACTACCCCGAGGGCAACGGCTTGGAGTGCTTCGTCGACAGCCCGTTCCACGTTGCGCAGCCGTTTGCTGACGGTCTCGACTTGAGC
>CALLIQ010000061.1 GCA_938008925.1 uncultured Acidimicrobiales bacterium | reverse complement strand
CGGCACGAAGTAGGGGTGTGCGCCGTCGGCGGCCTCGGCCGAGAGCTCGAGCATCTTGGGTCCGAGGGCGGCGATCACCCGGCTCGGCTTCTCCGCCGGCTCGGCCGCCTTGTACATCGAGGCGTCCATCCGCTCGAGGTACTCACGCATCTTGGTGAGCGGCTTCGAGTAGTCGTGCTTGCGAACCCACTCGGTCAGCGTGTGGTGGCTCACGCCGAGGCCGAGGAGGAAGCGTCCGTCGTATGCCTCGTTGAGGGTGGTCGATGCGTTCTGCGTTGTCATTGGATCGCGAGCCCAGATCGAGGCGATGCCGGTTGCGACCTTCATCGAGTTGGACGCCTCGAGGAGCACGGAGGCCGCGACGAACGGATCGCGACCGACGGTTTCGGGGATCCACAGGGTCGGCCAACCCATCTCGTCGAGTTCAGCTGCGATCTCTCGTACCGAGCCAGCGGGCTGTCCGTCGAGGACGCCCGTCCAGATTCCAACGCTTCCGATGTCGATCGTCATGGCCGCTGAACGTAGCGGTGCGATGCCGAGACGTCAGATTGGTGCTCGCGTTGACCGGTCCGTGAGGTGGCCGGCCCGCCAGGTCGCCGACCCTTCGAGTGATCGACTGTCAGGCGATCGGCCACACGATCTTGGTCTGCCAGTCGCTCGGGTCTGGCACCTCGCCGGGATCGGTGAGATAGATCTCCCACGGGCCGCCGGACGGGCTGACCCCGTTGTCGCTCATCCACCGGTCGATCACGGCGTGGGTGTCGCCGAGCGTCTCATACGGTCCGACGTGGATGGCGACCGCAGCATCGCCTCCGGGAAGCGTTCCGGCGGTGAGCATGTCGTGGTCCACCTCGGCGGCTTCGCTGATGGGAACCCCGGCCTCGATGTCGACGAAGGCCGCCGACTGGCCGTGATGGCGAACGAACGGCGGACCGGTCATGGTCAACCCGTGCTCCATCGCATAGCCGAACGCAGCGGGCAGGCACTCGGCGAGCGCTGCGGCGATCTCGTTCTTGTCGACTCGGCGAAGGGCGGCGATCGTGGCCGTCGCTTCGACGGTCTCGCGACTGACGTCTGGGGTTGGCATTGGGTCCTCCGGTGCCGTCGGGCGGCGTGTTGTTTCGGTCATTCGATAGAGGCCGACGCACGGAGCGGCGTGGCTCGGCCAGTGCTTTGTCTCGGGAGCGATCGGTGTCGACCGCTCCCGGTAGTCGCGGGGGCCGATGCCGAAGTGATCGGTGAACGCCCTCGTGAAGGCCTCGTGACTCTCGAATCCCGCGGCGATCGCGATGTCGAGGATCCGAGCATCGCTCGAACGGAGCTCGATGGCGCCGAGCTCGAGGCGGAGTCGACGCTGATAGTTCGCCGGGCTCTCGCCGATCGCGGCGGTGAAGACGCGTTGCAGATGCGAGGGCGACAACGACGTTGCCTCGGCCGCATCGGCGAGGGACATCGTCCGGCCGGTTTCGTGCATGGTCGCCAGCAGAGAGAGGAGTCTCGTGGCCGACGACGTCATCGCCGCATCGTAGGGATCGCGTTGGGAGCCGGCTTGATGAATCGTGCGATCGGCCGTGATCACAGTCGGGCCGCGATCAGAGGCAGCGCTCGGCGACGTCTAGAAACTCCCGTCCTTCGTCGCCGTCGAAGTCGGCGACGTTGACGAGTCCGGTCGACACCCGTTCGATGTAACCCCACTCCCAGATCGCATCGGGATCGACATCGCAAGCCCGGCCGAGCGACTCCGCTCGTTCTCGCAGGAGCACGGGTGTGTCGCCAGCGAGCAGGGGAGTGTTGTACTCCCGCATCGGCACCGCGAGGTCGTGGGCCGGCTCGGACGCGAGTCCCTCGGGGTCGACGAACTTGTGGGTCGCGTGAGTGTGGGTTGAGTGATTGTGGGTCGAGTCCTCACTGGTCATCACGTCCGGGGGAGAAGCGAGCAGCGTGTTCCATCCGTGGGCGTCGCCGTGAACCAGGACCGCGGCTCGAGGATCGAAGGCCGCAGCCCGTTTCGCGCACAGCGCCACGGCTCGGTCGATCACGGCCCGATCGCACGGTTGATCGAGTTCCTCCCAGGTCGATTCGATGAAAGCCGAGAGCCACTCGGCCTTGGCCTTGCCATCGAGCAACCACGACTGATTTCGCACGGGGCGCCAGAAGTCTCGAAGCGTCGCTGCGATGGTGGCGAGGATTTCGTCGGTGCCCAGACCCAGCTCGTCGAGGTTCGGCCCGAGCCGCTCGAGCAACATGGCTGGAGCGGTTGGCCGGGTGTCGACGTCTGCTTCGAGCAGCGTGGCGCAGCCGTGGCCGGCGGCGTAGCGATGGACGCCGACACTGCGTGCGAACGTCGCGGCGTCGTCTCGGTCGACGGCCAGCCCAATCTTGACGACGCACGGCGTCTCGTTCTGATCGACCGCTTCGGCGACGAACGCTGCGGTGCCGCCCTGGAGCGTTCGCCCGATCGTGAGCCCCCATGCGGTGGCGACGTCGTCGACGACGCCGGGGAGCGCGTCGAGCCAGGCGAGGCCGGCGGGGCCAGCCGACTCGGCTCGTTGGCGGACCAGGTCCGGAACGTCGCGACTCACGTGCGATCGATGACGAGGATCAGGGTCGCGTCGTCCTCGTCCGCCCACCGCCGCTTGTAGTCCATGTCCATCCCGAGGTCGTAGAGCATCACTTCATCGTCGCGTTCGGCGGAGGTGAGCGCTTCGATTTGATGGAGCTGGAGCAGATGGCTGACCGACAAGGCGGCGGCCTCGTCGGTGTAGCTGAGCTGGAGTCCGCGGTATCGCTCGCCCCTGACCCCACCGATGATGAAGCCGACGTCGGCGGTGGGGTCGCCGGGGTCGAGCGTGGCGACATGGGCTCGCAGTCGGCCGGCCGTTGCGAGACGGCCGAGCATCGCTTCGTAGAAGATGCTCATCTCCGGCGAGGTGATGCCGGACTCCTCCTTTCCTTTCCACGAGCGGTGCTCGATGGCGAGCACCCGGTGGAACAGGGTGTCATCGAGGGCGGGCTCGATGATGTGGAGACCGGCCTCTTCGCCGCGTCGTCGCGCGTTGCGGAGGTTGCGACGGAGTTTGGCCGGCCGCCGCTCCCACCAGGTCTCGAAACCCTCGCTCAGGTCCGCTTGCTGGCGAACGATTCCTTCGGCCAGTCCAACCCGCCCCAGACCGATGAGTTGCATGCCGACGGTCCGCGCCAGTTCGGCATCCCTCGGGAAGCCGGGAAGGATCACGCGGTCCCAGTCGGCGCGACCCTTGAGGTAGCGACACAGGTGTTGGGCCACGACGGCTGGCTCGGGTCCGATGATCGGACACGCGAACCCCCACATCGGTTCGAGTCCGCTCAACAGACCGTTGGACTCCTCGTCCTCATAGCGGGCGAGCATCGCCCATCCAGCAGGCCCGCAGTCGAGCAGTGTCGGGTCGGTCTCGTTTCCGAAGCCGCGGTGAACGGGGATGACCCAGTCGGGGCCCGAGCACCACGGGTCGATCCCGGCGGACGCGTCGACGAGCGCCTCCCATTCATCCGAACGGGCGTCGAGCTCGCCCAACAGATCGGTCACCCCAAGAGTCTGGCCCGAAACCGCCGCCCCCTCTCACATCGGACCCCACCACCCACTGTCCGACTTCCCTGCCCTTCCGGTTCTGGAGGCTCCGCGCGCCGCCCCTCCCGTTCTGGAGGCTCCGCGCGCCGTTCATGGCGCGTTCGGTCTCCAGAACGAGAGTGGGAGCGCGCAGGATCTCCAGAACCGGTGGGTGGGCGGAGGGGTGGGGGTGGGCGCGGTTCTGGAATGGGCGTCGTGCTCGGGGGAGGGTCAGGAGGCGTCGGTGGGGTCGTCGAGGCGGGCCAGGATCGCGGGTTGGGTGGCGAGGACGCACCCGGCGATGAGCAAGATCACGCCCGCGCCGAAGACGACGGGTCGGGGACCGAACCGATCCGCCAGGCTGGTCTGGATCAGCGACCCGATCGGGAACGCGCCGGTGAACGCCATGATCCGGGTCGCCATCACACGGCCTCGGATGCGCTCGGCAACGATCGACTGCACGGCGACGTTGCTGGTCGCCACGATGGAGAGGAACCCGAAGCCCACCAACACGATGCCGATGGATCCCTGGATGGGCTCGGTCGACCCGCCGAACAGCATCACGGCGGCGCCGTACGCGGGAAGACCCCAACGGATCATGGTGGCCCGCGGGACGTCGCCGAGGGAGCCCGTCACCAGCGGTGCTGCCGCGATACTGCCGACCCCGAGCAGCGTGCTGAGCAGGCCAACCGCGAACGGGCCGACGTCGTAGACCTGCTTGGCGAACACGACGATGAAGCTGACCACGGGATAGCCGAGTCCGGCGACGGCGATCGCCACGCCGATCGCGACCACGATTCCCGGCTGGGAACGGATGTAGCGCAGGGCCTCGACGAAGCCCTCGATGATGCCCCGGTTCTGACCTCCCGCTCGGACCTGTCCGGGGTCGACGATGGTGAGCGCTGCGAACACCGCCAGGTAGCTGAGTCCGTTCGCGAAGAACGCCCACCCCGGCCCGATCGTCGCGATGAAGGCGCCGCCGACGACGGGTCCGACGGCTCGGGCGATGTTGAACTGGAGGCTGTTGAGCGTGATCGCTGACGGCAGGTCCTCGACGGGCACGAGGAGCGGGATGAACGATTGCCACGTCGGGATCGTGAAGCCGTTCATGACCCCGCCGAGCGCGGCGACGGCGACGATCGCGCCGGGCGATCGAACGCCGGAGGACCACATGAGCCAGAGGCCGAGCGCCGGGATCGCCGACGCCAGCGAGCTGACGATCAACACGTGTCGACGATCGAAGCGGTCGGCGACGTTGCCGGCCACGGGGCCGAGCAGCATCACGGGCACGATCGCAGCGAACGCCGCGATCCCGACCCACAGGGCGCGGTCGGTGATCTCCAACAGGACGAAGGGAATCGTCAGGTTCTGGAGCCAGCTCCCGGAGTTCGACACGAGTGCGCCGGCCCAAAACCGCCTGAAGTTCTGGTGTTTGAGCGCGCGAAGGCCGTGGCGGAAACCCGACGGTGCGTGGCTGTCGCCGGTAGCGATCAGATGCCTTCGGTCGGCGCCAGGACCTTCTCGGCAAAGGCGGCCATCGCCTCGTCCGCGTTCGGGCGCATCAGCATGAACGCCGGCACGATCAGGCGAGTGCAGCCGATTGCGGCCATCT
>CALLIQ010000060.1 GCA_938008925.1 uncultured Acidimicrobiales bacterium | reverse complement strand
GTTCGCCATCGCCGCCGACGTCGACCCGGCGTTGGTCGAGACCATGTCGGTGGAGCTCGGAGCCATGGTCGAGCGTGCCAGCGGCGAATTGGGCTCGTCGGAAGCACACGGCGCGACGCACCCCCTCGAGCGCGCGGCCCTCGGGGTGCAAGAAGACTTGTGTCTGTTGCAGCAACGAACCCACGGTGACGCGGTGCGCTGGTGTCTCGATGCGGCGTCCGTCCATTTCCCGTCGCGATGGCGGCTGCCGGACAAGATCGGGTTGCCGATGATCGAGGTCCACGGTCCGGTGCCGGACTACGACGTCGAGTTGGCCAGTCGCGTCGATTCGCTGCTGACCGCGCTGGCAAACCGGCCGGTTGGCGATCGTCGTGGCGACGGCGTGCACCGGCGCAACTGGTTCTTGCATCCCGACGGCCGTCTCTTCCAGCCCGACCGTCCGGCGCACGAGCCCGCACTGTCGGGCGATGCCTGCCTGGACGGTCTCTTTCTCCGAAGCGAGCGCCAGACCCTGCGCCCCGTGCGAGTCCCAGGCCTCGATCCGTGGATCGTGTTCACGATTCGCACGCAGCAGGCGACCTTGCGCGAGGTGGTCGCCGATTCCGACCGCCGCGCCAGACTCCGGTCGTTCTTGTCGGACGCACCGGCGGACCAGCGCCTCCATCGGGGCGTGAGCGACGAGCAGCTGCCGCCGCTTCTCGACCTCCTGTAGCGGACCGAAGCGGCCAACTCCGTCCAGCTTCCGACGCGTCTCCGCGCATGGGTCGAGGGTCGATCCTTGGCGCGCACGAGAACTTTTCGTTGACGTGGCCGTAGTTTGAGCGTACGCTCAAAAACATCCAGTTGAGCAAGTGCTCAAAAACGAAAGGAAGCAATGATGTTCGGAGTCGAAGTCACGGGAGCCGTGGTCGGAGCGGAGGTGGTCGGTGATCAGGTCGCCATCGGCTTCTACCTCGCCTATGCGGCGATCGCCTTGTCGCTCGTGGTGTGGCTGGCCCGGACGCTGTTCCGCAACGGTGAGGTCTTCCTCGCCGACGTGTTCGAGGACGATGGGCTCGCACGGGCGGTGAACCATCTGCTCGTCATCGGCTTCTACCTGCTGAACCTGGGCTACGCCCTGCTGCTCTACAAGGTCGAAGCGACCCTGACGCTCACCGGGGCGTTCAACGGATTGGTCAGCCGTGTCGGACTGCTCCTGCTGAGCCTCGGCGTCATCCACCTCACGAACATGTTCATCTTCTGGCGGATTCGGACGCACGGCGATCGCAAGCTCGTGATGCCTCCGCCCCCTCGGTACTCGATGCCTCCCAAGGCGCCGACTGGCTACGGCCCAGCGGCGACGACGGCTTGAGTCCCTCGGTCCTGGCTCCGCCGACGGGGCTCGCGGTGATCTACGACGATCGCTGTGAGCTCTGTCGGCGGTGCCGCGCATGGCTCGAGTCGCAGGAGGCGCTCGTGCCTCTGGAGTTCCGGGCGGCCTCCGACGCGGCGCTCGCCGAGTGGTCCCGGGACTGGCTCCCGGTCGGCGACGAGTTGGTCGTGGTCGGCGACGATGGCTCGATCTGGGTCGGGCCTGATGCGTTCATCACCTGCCTCTGGGCACTTCGGAAGCATCGGTCGTTGGCCGGCCGACTGCAGCGTCCCGGGCTTCGAGGCGTCGCCAAGCAGGCGTTCCACGCCCTCTCGCTGGGACGCGGAACGGTGTCGTCGGTGCTCACGACGGGACAGGCGGTTGAGCGGGCGGCTGAGCCGGCCGTCGACGGTTCTTGTCCTGGCGGAGTCTGCACAACGTGAGTCGATCCGGCACACTTTCGCCCATGGCAGAGCGTCGACCGTCCAAGAGCGGTCAAGCAACGAAAGACAAGATCCTCGATGCGGCACTGGAGACGGTGCGGGTCGAGGGTCTCGTCGGTACCAGCGCCCGTGCGATCGCCAAGGTCGGCGATTTCAATCAGGCGCTGGTCTTCTATCACTTCGGCTCGGTCGAGGAGTTGTTGCTGGCCGCGCTCGAGCGGGCCAATGGTCGGCGGATGGAGCGATTCGAAACTCGCCTCGCTGAGCTCGACAATCTGCCCGACTTGGTGCAGGTCGCCCGGGAGCTCCACGCGGCGGCCGACGACCCCGACCACTCGGCCCTCTCCGCGATCGTGGCTGGATGGTCGGCGTCGAGTGAGCTCGGCCCGCGGGTGCTCGCAACGCTCGAACCCTGGAACGAATTGGTCGCCGGAGCGCTTCGTCGTGTGATCGATGGTCATCCGCTCGCCGCGTTCGTGCCCGCCGATGAGCTCGCGTACGCGTTGGCGGCGCTGTTCCTCGGCCTCGAGATGATGGCCAGACTCGATCCGACCGACCAGAAGACCGACGCCGCCTTTGCGGCCTTGGCCGGCCTGGCCAACGTCTCCGCCCCGATCCTCGATTCCTTCGGCGCCGCCACCGTCGAATCCACCTGACCTCACCGTTGTCCACAACCTGTCACGTCCTCTGAGGTCGGACAGGCTGACTTGGCTGTGGATAACACCGGTTTCCCGCTTCATGTAGCGGTTCTGACCTGTCACGTCTCTGAGACCGTTTGGATCGACGTGGTTGTCGATGTCTCAGAGGTGGTGACAGGTTGCGAGGGCGACGCGGTGGCGCGATCGAACAGGTGTTCGATAACGTTCGGTGATGGGATGGAACAGTCCACCGGTCCCGTGGCGGGATCTCGAGTCGGTGCTCTCCGATCGCGCTCGGGGCGGTCGGCCGGTCGAGGAGCGTCCCGAGGGGGCTGATGGCGGTGACAGTCCGGCCTGGTCGAACAAGCGCTCGGAGTACGAAGCGCCGGCCATGGTGCGTCGTCGCTCGTCGACCCGATACGCCGAGCTGCACTGCCACTCGAGCTTCAGTTTCCTCGATGGCGCGTCACATCCCGAAGCGCTCGCAGAGGAGGCCGCTCGGCTCGACCTCGAGGCGCTCGCCATCACCGACCACGACGGCTTCTACGGCGTGGTGCGTTTCGCCGAAGCGGCCCGTGAGGTCGGGCTGCCAACCGCCTTTGGCGCAGAGCTGACGATCGACAAGCTCGACATCACCCCGGGCCAGGCCGACCCAGATGGAACCCACCTGCTCGTCCTCGCTCGCGATCCGGCCGGCTATGCCGCCCTCGCTCGGGTGATCAGCGAAGCCCAGCTCGGTGGAGAGAAAGGCGCACCCCGTTGTTCGATGGGCCAGATCGATCAGTGGCTCAAGCCGGGGGAGTCCGATCACTGGGCCGTGCTCACCGGCTGTCGAAAAGGGGCCGTGCCTCGAGCGCTCGAGCGCGAGGGGCCAGCGGCGGGCGAACGAGCGCTCAACGGACTCATCGATCGATTCGGTCGTCACAACGTGTTCGTCGAGCTCTGGGATCACGGTTCCCCCATCGACTCGGTGCGCAACGATGCGCTCGTCGATCTGGCGGTGCGCGGTGGGGTCGAGGTCGTCGCGACGAACAACGTGCACTACGCGACCCCGGCCGATCGCAAGCTCGCCTCCGCATTGGCTGCGGTACGGTCCCGCCGCTCGCTCGACGAACTCGAAGGGTGGTTGCCCGCAGCAGCCTCGGCGCATCTGCGATCGGGCGATGAACAGGCTCGCCGGTTCGGTCGCTACCCCGGCGTGGTCGAACGGGCCGCCGAGCTCGGCCTCGCGTGCGCGTTCGACCTGTCGCTCGTCGCTCCGAACCTGCCGCCCTTCCCGTGCCCGACCGATCCGGCGACGGGAGAGGTGATGAGCGAGATGGGCTACCTCCGGCACCTGGTCGAACGCGCCGGTGTCGCCCGCTACGGGCCACGCGACAGCGAATGGGTTCCCGGGGCATGGACGCAGCTCGATCACGAACTCGACCTGATCGAGAACCTCGGCTTCCCCGGCTACTTCCTCGTCGTGTGGGACATCGTCGACTTCTGCCAGCGCAACGACATCTTGTGTCAGGGGCGCGGGTCGGCCGCCAACTCAGCGGTCTGTTACGTACTCGGCATCACCAAGGCCGATGCGGTGTCGCTCGGATTGTTGTTCGAACGATTCTTGGCCCCCGAGCGTGACGGTCCGCCCGACATCGACCTCGACATCGAATCCGACCGTCGTGAAGAAGCGATCCAGTACGTCTATGAGCGCCACGG
>CALLIQ010000059.1 GCA_938008925.1 uncultured Acidimicrobiales bacterium | reverse complement strand
ACCACCTTGATCTTGCGCGATCGAAGCTCGCCGAGAACCTGACGCAACGCGGGTAGGTCGAAGACGTCGTTGACGCACTCACGGGTGGTCTCGAGCAGGATTGGGAAGCTCGGGTACTTGGCCGCGACGGACAAAAGATCGGCAGCCTTCTGACGCTGCTGCCACAGCGGGGTTCGGCGGTCGGGCCGACGGCGAGGCAACAGCAGCGCACGGGCCGCGCACTCTCGGAACCGTGACGCGAACAGCGCGCTGGATGGCAGCTGCGACACGAGGAGTTCGTCGAGCTCGTCGGGGTCGATCAACAGCTCATCGGTCGGCACCCGATCGATCGCTTCGGGCAGCCGCAACACGATGCCGTCGTCGCTCCACATCAGTTCGACGTCCCAGCCCCACTGTTCGGTCATCCGGTGCTGGAGGGCCATGCCCCATGGCGCATGCACCTGGGCGCCGAACGGGCTGAGGATGCAAACCCGCCAGTCGCCGATCTCGTCGCGGAAACGCTCGACGAGGATGGTGCGATCGTCGGGGAGGCGACCCGTCGCCTCCTTCTGCTCCTCGAGGAATTGGAGCAGGTTCTGCGATGCGAGCGCATCGAGACCGTGACGTTCGGCCAACCGCTCGGTGGCCTCGGCCTGTGAGACGGACGTGATCTCGCGGACGAACGCACCCATCGCTCGGCCCAACTCGAGTGGACGGCCGGGTCCGTCGCCGTGCCAGAACGGCATCTTGCCTGGCTGGCCGGGAGCGGGCGTGACCACGACGCGTTCGTGGGTGATGTCTTCGATTCGCCAGGTGGACGCGCCGAGGAGGAAGGTCTCTCCCGCCCGGGATTCGTAGACCATCTCCTCGTCGAGTTCGCCGACGCGGGTGCCGTCTGGCAAGAACACGCCGTAGAGGCCTCGATCGGGAATCGTGCCGCCGCTCGTGACGGCCAGACGTTGCGCTCCGGGCCGACCGCGCACGATGCCCTCGACCCGGTCCCAGTTGATGCGGGGGCGGAGTTCGGCGAACTCGTCGGAGGGGTAGCGGCCGGCGAGCAGATCGAGCGTTGCCGTGAACGCTTCGTCGGACAGCTCAGCGAAGTTGGCGGCGCCGCGCACGAGGTCGGACAACTCGTCGATCGGCCAGTCGTCGAGGGCGCAGGCCGCCACGATCTGCTGCGCCAGAACGTCGAGCGGATTGCGGGGATAGCGGGTCTCCTCGATCAGACCCTGTTCCATACGGTCGACCACGACAGCGGCCTCGAGCAGATCACCGCGATGCTTCGGGAACAGCTTGCCGACGCTGGGCGCGCCGACCTGGTGCCCGGCTCGGCCGACTCGCTGCAGGCCGCGGCTCACCGCGCCCGGTGATTCGACCTGCACGACGAGATCGACCGCGCCCATGTCGATACCGAGCTCGAGTGACGAGGTGGCGACAAGCCCCTTGAGGACACCCCGCTTGAGTTCGTCTTCGATGATGAGACGCTGTTCGCGACTGAGCGAACCGTGGTGCGCTTTCACGAGTTCGCGGCCGGGCTCGGGTGGGCGGCCTTCGGCCTCGGCCGATCGGTTCTCGCCGTCGAGCGCCAGTTCGTTGAGCCGGGTGGCCAGACGTTCCGACAGACGACGAGCGTTGACGAAGATGATCGTCGAGCGATGTTCCTGGATGAGCTCGAGCAGCCGCGGGTGCATGGATGGCCAGATGCTGCGCCGCGCCACCCCCGGCGTCGGTGGGCCGTCCTCTGGCTCGTCGATCACCTCGCCGAGGCGGCCCATGTCGTCGACGGGGACGATGACCTCGATGTCGAGCTCCTTGCGGACGCCGGCGTCGACGATGGTGACGGGACGAGGGCGACGGCCCGCTTCCTCGGCTCCCCCGGACCGGTCGGCCGGGTCAGCCTCGGCAATCGGGGCGGACTCATAACCGCCCAGGAAGCGCGCGATCTCCTCGAGCGGACGCTGGGTGGCCGACAGACCAATCCGCTGTGGCGGGCGATCGGTGACGTGCTCGAGCCGCTCGAGCGTGAGCGCCATATGGGCGCCGCGCTTGGTGGCTGCGAGCGCGTGGATCTCGTCGATGATGACGGTCTCGACGCCGGCCAGCGTCTCGCGCACTCGCGAGGTGAGCATGAGGTAGAGCGACTCGGGCGTGGTGATCAGGAGATCGGGCGGATGCTTGGCCAACCGCCTGCGTTCGTCGGCCGGCGTGTCGCCGGTGCGAAGCGCCACTTCGGGTTCGGTGAACGGCTCGCCGAGTCGTTCGGCGGCCAAGCGGATGCCTTGAAGTGGCCCCCGCAGGTTCTTCTCGACGTCGACGGCCAACGCCCGCAGCGGCGAGATGTAGAGGATGCGAGTGCGGTGGTTGACGTCGTCCGGCCGAGGTTGGCTGGTGAGCTGATCGAGCCCCCAGAAGAACGCCGACAAGGTTTTGCCCGAGCCGGTCGGAGCGAGGATCAAGGTGTGATCGCCGTTGGCGATCGTCGGCCAGCCCTGACTCTGAGGCGGCGTCGGCTCGGCAAAGGTCGTGCGGAACCACTCGGCGGATGGCTGCGAAAACGCGGCGAGTACGTCGGATGCACCCTTCGCTGCCCGCTTCCCAGCCATCGGACAACCGTACCCACCCCGTGTGACATCCACCGTCGCCACCTTTGGGGTCAGGTCTCAGAGAGACGGAGGTGGAGGTGAAGTGGAGGAACGATGTTCCGTCGGATGGAACGCAATCGGGGCATGAGGATGCTTCGTGCTGTCGTGATCGCCCTCGCCGTCCTGGCGTCCACCGTCGTCGGAGCGCCGCCGCCGGCGGGAGCAATGACTTCAGCGGGAGCAATGACCGAGGAGGGCGTCTTCGACGCGGTCGCCTTCGAGGACGTCGCAGCGATCCCGACGTTGACCGACGTCCACGCTCGCGTCTTCCGCCTCTACTGGGCCTTCTTCGACCGCCAGCCCGACGCCGAGGGGGCGCTCTTCTGGGCCGACCAGTCGAATCGTTGTTGGTCGCTTGAACGAATCGCGAACTTCTTTGCCACCTCAGACGAGTTCGTCACCACCTACGGCACCCTCACCGATGCCCAGTTCGTCGATCTCGTCTACCGCAACGTGCTCGACCGCGCCGCCGAGCCGGCAGGACGAACCTTCTGGGAGAACGCGATCGCGAGCGGCAGCCGCACTCGCGTCCAGGTCATGCTCGACTTCGCATACGCCGACGAGTTCGTCGCAAACCACCCGCTGCCGTCGGACGGCCGAGCCGACCAGCCGTGTTCGATGAGTGCCCCCGACCTCCGGGTGCCCGGTGAGACGAACGCCGTGACGCTCGCGAGCCTCGACACCGCCACGATCCCGAGCGACACCTGTTTCTTCGACATGGATCCCGGCAACACCACGCTGGTCGATGGAAGAACGGGACTCAACGCCGACGGCACCTGGGTCGAGCTGGCCACCGGCACCGACCGGATCGCCGCCCTGCGGCTTCGCAACATCGAGCGGCGAGCGTTCGCCGACATCAGCGGCGACGGCAACGTCGACGCGGTTGTCGGTCTGCACTGCCGGACGCCCTCGGGCGACTTCGACCACATCGTGCCGGTGCTCTACGTCCACGGCGAGGAACCGGTGGCTCTCCCC
>CALLIQ010000058.1 GCA_938008925.1 uncultured Acidimicrobiales bacterium | reverse complement strand
CACGAGCGACGGACTCGACCGATGCAAGAGTCGCTTCGGCGGTCGGCGACGATCGCCAGTCGCTCACCGCAGGTGAATGGCGTGGCTCAGGTCGACCATGTCGTCGCCCGGGCCGCCGGTGGTGACCGTTTCGGGGCGGACGTCGACATCGGCGCTGGCGCCGACGATCGCGCCGGCCGAATCGCTCAGCGCTTGCAGGTCGTAGCCGCCCTCGAGGAACAGGAGCCGACGACCGGCGGGCACCGTGGTGAACAGGTCAGCCACCATCTCGCCGTAGTCGGTCGACGACAGGCCCAGGTCGGTGATGGGGTCGGCTCGATGGCCGTCGAAGCCCGCCGAGATCAACAGCCACGAGGGCGCGTGGCGCTCCACGACGGGGACGACCACACGCTCCATCGCCCGCCGGTAGACGTCGCCGGTGGCTCCCGCCGGCATGGCGATGTTGACGGTCGTTCCCTTGCCATCGTCTTCGCCGACCTCGTCTGGCCGACCGGTGAAGGGATACCAGGGGTACTGGTGCAGCGAGACGAACAGCACGTTCGGATCTCGGTAGAAGATGTCTTGGGTGCCGTTGCCGTGATGCGCGTCGATGTCGACGATGGCGACGCGCTCGCCGCGATCGGCCAACGACCGAGCGGCAACGGCCACGTTGTTGATGAGGCAGAACCCCATCTGCTGCTTCGCCGTCGCGTGGTGGCCCGGCGGTCGGACGACCGACCAACCAACGTCGGCCTCACCCCGTTCGAGCCGATCGATGAGGTCGAGTCCCGAACCGGCCGCCTTGATCGCTGCGGCCGAGCTCTCCGTCGACACGACGGTGTCGGGATCGATGGCGCCACCGCCGGAGGCCGACAGCTCCGCGAGGTTCTCGATGAGCGATGCCGGGTGGACGGCGACGAGCGCGTCGTTCGGCGCGTCGGGTGCTTCGATCCACCGCACGGCTTCGTCGAGCCCAGCTGCCCCAATGCCACGGCGAACCGCCTCGAGTCGAGCGGGGCGCTCGGGGTGCCCAGGACCGGTGTCGTGCAGCAAACACAGATCGTGCGTGGAGATCAACACCGTCACGGCCCGGAGCGTAGTCGTGTCACCACCACCTGGCCCCAGGCAGGATCACGGCGCCCGTCCCGGGCAAGAGCCGGGCAAGAGCCGGGCAAGAGCACAGCGCCCGTCCCGGGCAAGAGCACAGCGCCCGTCCCGGGCAAGAGCACAGCGCCCGTCCCGGGCGGAGTCCGGTGCGAGCCTCGCAAACGCAATAGGCTTGTCCACCGGTGGACCACGTACCTGTCACTCCGCTCGGCCCTGGGCTGCAACGTGCCTGGGCCGCGCCGTCCACCGGTGGTCGTCTTCGTGTCGTTCCGTGGCAGGGCGACCGCTATACGGCGCTGATCGGTCCGGGACGCTCGGGACGACGCCCGACGGGTCTCGATCTGCACCGATGCATCGACGCGCTGCACTCCAGAGGCGTGCGCTCTGCGGTCACACCCGCGCTGTCGCCACTCGATGGTCAGGCCTTTCTCCAAGCCGGATTCCGGCTCCACGAACGGCTGCACCTCCTCGCCTACCGGCTCGATGAGCGCCGCACCCACCGGTTCATGCAACCGGAGAGCCACCTCGCGCGATCGGAGGGCCGAACACTCAAACCGGGCCGCCCGTGGCATCGTCGCGTGGTGCTCGACATCGATCGACGGGCGTTCGAACCGTTCTGGCAGTTCGACACCAACTCGCTCTCCGAGGCACGTCGGGCAACGCCGACGAGCCACTATCGAGTCGCGCTCGAGAAGGGCACGCCCCTCGGCTACGCCGTCACCGGACGTGCGGGTGATCGGGGCTACCTGCAGCGGCTCGCTGTCGATCCAGACGTCCAGAGCGGCGGCCTCGGCTCCGCTCTCGTGCACGACTCGCTCCGGTGGTTGAACGACCGCGGGGTCGGCACCGCCATGGTCAACACACAGGAACGCAACACCCGCGCCCTCGGCCTCTACGAGCACCTCGGCTTTCGACGCCAGCCAGAGGGACTGCTCGTGCTCCGCTGGGACGCGGAGCAGTGAGCCCCAGTAGTCGGGGTGCCAGCGTTCGCTCGTCGATCGCGACGCTGCTCGTCTGGTTCATCGCGTTCGCTTCGGTCTCGATCCTCACCCCTGCCGCACCGCCGGCACAGGCCCAGGGCACCCGACTGTCACTGATCGATCAGACCCCGTACGTCGCGGCCGACGGCGCGTTCGGGATCACGCTGCGATGGAGCGGCATCCAACGCCCCGATCTCACGGTTTCCGCTCGCGTTTTCGGCGCCATCTCCACCGAGGCCGAAGTCGGCGAACCACCGGTCACCGACACGCTCAATCGCTACCCGGGGCCGGAGGAACGCTTCGCCCTGGCCACTGTGGCCGACGCCGACGGCACGTTCTTCTTCGAGATCCCGATCCGAAGCTTCGAAGCGGCCGACGAGCGTGTCTTCATCCGCGATCCCGGCGTCTACCCGGTCGTCATCGAAGTCCGCGACGCAGACGGGCCCGTCACCTCGGTCCAGACCCACCTGATTCGCCTGCCGACCGAGACCGCAGAGATCCCGTCGCTGCTCCCCACCAGTGTCGTGATCAACGTGTCGGTCGCCGACGGCATCGGGCTCGGAGAGATCATCCCGCTGCTCGAACGACACCCCTCGCTGCCCGTCGCCGTCGTGCTCGAAGAGGGCGTGATCCCACAGCTCGAATCCGATCCTGAGCTCAACCGTCGCTTCGTCGAGGCCCTCGGAGGTCGAACGGCGAGCGCGGTCCCGGTCCTCAATCTCGATCCATCGTCGATCGCGGAGATCGGCGGCGACGCCTTCTACGAGACGACCCTCATCGAGACCAACCGGCGGCTGGGTGACCTCGGCGTGAGTGTCGACACCACCGTGCTCCCCGTCGATGCGACGCTGACCGCCGCTGGCGCCGCCATGCTCGACCGGCTCGGGATCGACATCGTCATCAACCTCGACTCCTCACGCGATCCCGGTGGCGCGGTCGAGGTCGGCCAGGGCTTACGGGTCCTCACCATCGACGAGGGTCGAACCAGCCAGCTCCTGCCCGGCCCTCAAGCGGCGCAGCGGGCCAACGACCTGCTCGCCTCGCTCGCCGTCCGTCAGCAGCTCGATCGGTCGCCGATCGTGCTCGGCGGCCCCGAACTGCGATCGCTCGATGGTTCCCGGGGCGACACCCTCGCCCTCGAGCTGATCCTGTCCGCACTCGATCAGCCGGGCCTGATCGAAGCGGTCGACGTCGCCACCGCGACGGGGAGCGGGTCCGCCGTCCCGCTTCGTCTCGTCGAGCGACCGATTCAGGACCTCCGTCCGGTGCAGGAACAGGTCGAGATCCTGGTCGCCGATCTCGAGACCTACCGCGCGTTCTACGGCAACGCCGGTGTCGAGCCCGATCGCCTCGAGAGCGGATTGCTCGCGAGCTTGAGCCCCGGCCTCAACCCCGAGGAACGAAGCCGCGAGCTCACTCGGCTCCAGAGCGTGCTCGACGATGAACTCGATGTCATCTCCCTCCCCGACGGACAGAGCATCACGATCACCGCTCGCACCGCCTCGGTACCGATCGCCATCGTCAACGAGAGCCTCGGGCCTCGCACGGTGATGTTGCGCTTCGTGTCCGACCGCATCGACGTGGCCGAAGACGGCACCGAACTCTTGTTGCCCCCGGGCCGCACCAACGTCGACGTCGAACTCCAGACCCAGGCACTCGGCCAGTCACCGCTGCGTGTCGAGATCATGACCCCCGACGGCGCACGAGTGCTGTCGACCACGCAGTACGGCGTGCGGTCCACGGCCATCCCGGGCCTCGGCTACGTCTTGTCGCTCACCGCCTTGGCCTTCCTCATCGCCTGGTGGCTCGTCTCGATCTCGAAGTCGCGAACGATGTCGTCGCACCCGTCCGCTCAGGGATCGACGGAAGGTGCCCGGGTGGCCGGTGAGACTCGCCCACTCGAAGGCGACGGTCCGATCGTCGCCGAGGCAACCGACGAGCTCACGGCCCGTCGAGCACAGCGGAAATCGTCGTGACCGCGCTGCATCCACCCGGCGTCGGCGATCGTCTCGGCGATCGATACGAACTGCTCGATCCCATCGCGACCGGCGGCATGGCACAGGTCTGGCGTGCGGTCGACTCCGTGCTCGGCCGCGAGGTCGCGGTCAAGGTGCTCCATCCGCACCTGGCCACCGATCGCGGATTCCTTCTTCGATTCCGCCGCGAGGCGGTGGCGGCAGCCCGCCTGTCGCACCCGTCGATCGTCTCCATTTACGACACCGTCAGTGAGAACGGCACCGAAGCCATCGTGATGGAGCTGATCCACGGTCGAACGCTGCGGGCCGTGCTCGACGACGTGCAGGTGATGGGCGAAGCCGATGCCATCGAGGTCGGCACCCAGATCGCCGACGCACTGGCCGACGCTCATCGAGGCGGGGTCGTGCATCGTGACATCAAGCCGTCGAACATCTTGCTGTGCCCGGATCGTCGCGTGATGGTCACCGACTTCGGCATCGCAAAGGCGGGCGAAGACACCGATCTCACCGTCACCGGAACGCTGCTCGGAACCGCTAAGTACCTCGCCCCCGAACAGGTCAACGGCGATCCCGTCGACGCTCGAGCCGACCTGTACGCGCTCGGCATCGTGCTCTTCGAAGCGCTCACGGGCCGACCGCCGTTCAAAGCCGACACCGACGCCGCGACGGCGCTCGCTCGGCTGCATCAGCCACCGCCTCGAGCCCAGTCGATCCGACCCGAGGTCTCGAACGAACTCGACGCCATCGTTCACCGGCTCATGGGTCGAAGCCCCGAAAGTCGCTTCGCCAGTGCGACCGACGTTCGCGCCGCGCTGAGCGGCGTGCCGAGGCACGCAAGCGGGGCGGACGCGACGCTCGTCGTCGCGGACGCGACCGCTGCGGCGCAACGTCCCTCGCACGCCCTCACAACCCCTCCTGTCAACGACGGCGACGACATCGCCATCATCGACGATCACGAGTTCGATCAGGACTTCGACGACGACCTCGACGAACCCGGATTCCTCCGCTCGGAGCGGTCGTGGATCCTCCCCGCTCTCTTGCTCGCCCTGACTGCGGCCGCGTTGGTCGTCGCCGTGCAGCTGTTCGCGAACTCCCCCCTC
>CALLIQ010000057.1 GCA_938008925.1 uncultured Acidimicrobiales bacterium | reverse complement strand
GGACCCGGTGATCTACCGCAGTCGTGGCCTGGAACTGCAAGCCAAGAGCCTTGCGATCGGAACGCTGCTCCTCACGCTGCTCGTCGGCTTCACCGCATCACTACAGGCGGCTCTCATGGCTGTTTTCGCCGGCGGAGTCGTGTTGGCGCTCGCCTACATGGATTGGCGGCGCTGCCGAGTCGAGATCGATCACCTCGGTCGAACGCTGACGATCCAGAACTTGGTCGTCGCTCACGAGATTCCTTTCGATGACATCACCCACATCGACCGCGAGCTCACCCCGCCGTTCGGCCGCCCAATGGTCGTCTGGACCAAGAAGCGCAACTACGGGGCGACCGCATTCTCGAATCGGAGGCGAAAGGCACGGAAGATCGACGACAGGCTGATCGAGGAGATTCGAGCGATCTGCATGGGCGGTCGCTGAATCACGGTTTCGAACCTGGGATCAGATGATCAGGGTCGCGGAAGGCGCACACACCGAACCTCGCGCTTCCCGTCGGAGCACTTCCGAGAACGGTCGGAGGTGGAACTAGGGTCGGCCCATGATCGAGCTGGAACGTCATGACGATGTCTTCGTCCTCACCATGGTCGACGGTGAGAACCGGTGGAACACCACGTTCGTCCGCGAGTGGGCGAAGGCGCTCGACACGATCGAAGCGTCCGACGGGCCCGCTGCACTCGTCACGAAGTCAGCCAACGAGAAGTTCTTCTCGAACGGACTCGATCTCGACTGGCTCTCGGCCGACGACCCCGAACACCGGGGCGGCGACCGGGCCGTGTTCGGCGCCGAGTTCATGGCCGTAATGGGGCGCATCATCACGTTGCCGGTTCCGACGGTGGCAGCGGTGAACGGTCACGCATTCGGGGCCGGGTTCATGGCCTCGCTGTGTCATGACGTGCGCATCATGCGAGAAGACCGGGGCTTTCTCTGCGCGAACGAACTCCAGATCGGCCTCACCGTTCCCGGTCCGGAAGTCGCTCTCTTCAAACACAAGATTCCGGCGCCGGCCTTCCACGAGACGATCATGCTGGCCAAGCGCTGGACCGCACCGGCCGCTCATCAGGCGGGCTTCGTCGAGGCGGCGGTGCCCCTCGATCAGCTCGACGACGCCGCCATGACACGAGCTGCCGAACTGGCACCACTGGCGGCGAATCGGAAGAACTACGGCTGGCAGAAGGAAACGCTGTACGGCGAGAACGCAGTGCTGAACAGCACACATGGTGCCGCCCACCTGCTCAAGAGCTACGGCCTCACGAGGGGCGAGGACTGACGCACGCCTGCCTCGTTGGCGCGCACCTGCCGTCGCCATGCGACGCCCACGCCGAACCAGAGCAGACCAACTCCGAGAGCACTCGTCCAAGCCTCCGACCGAAAGCAGTCTTCCTGGCTCGAACATGAGTCGACTCGCGACGTCAGCCATGCGGCCAACACCAGATGTGCGAGGAGGATCAATCCCGCTGCCACCACCGCGCCAGGTACGCCGCTCCGCCCAACCGCGAAGGCGAGCACCGGCATCGCCAGGATCGCGATCGACAGCAGCGTCGGTGGCGACTCTTCGCTCAACACCATGTAGGTGAGCAGCGGCCAACTCAAGGCGATGGCGACCAAGGCCACCACCGGTGGGCGACACCTTGCGAGCCGAAACAGGAGGTACACGATCAGCGCGGACACCGCTGAAGCCAACAACGTGAACCCCGCCATGAAGACCACGGCGCCCCCACCACTGGTGTCGTAGAGCAAAACCAGTGACCCGGTGTTCCCGTCGAAGCCGAGGCCATCCCCGACACCGACCATCGCCGAGAGGAGAAGCCCCGCCGCGACGAGCAGCAGGGCGACGCCGATGGCCAGCATCGTCTGCGCAATCTCGGTCTCGAGGCGCGATCTGTGCCGGTGGAGTGGCGAGTTGTGTGTCACGAACGAACTGCCTTGGTCGGGTTACGGGTCTGGTCGGTGGGTCAGACGACCCGTTCAGAGCTGACGGATCGTCGCCTATCTTCCCTCTTGGGCGACGAAGAGGGCCGGTTCCGGCGGTGATCATTCCCTCCGATCACCGCTGGAAACGGCGCCTCAATGGGCGCCTTCGCGATCCTGAGGCATCGCCACCCTCAGGCATCGGCGGTCCGCATGATGGCTGCCGCCGCTTCGGGCAGTTCGGTCATACACAGCGGGTTCGCCGACACCAGCGTGCGGACGCCCTCGACCTCGAGCAGCACAAATCGCTGCTCGCCGAGGATCCGCAGATGATGCGACACGTTCGATTGGGTCAGCCCGAGCGCCTCCACGATGGCGCCGACGGTCGAGGGCTCGTCGAGCCCTGCCACGTGGTGAAGGATCCGCAGTCGGGTCGGGTCGGCAAGGCACTTGAACCAGCCGGCCCACTCGTCGAACTCGGCTTCTGACAGGTCGCTCACGGCTCAACCGTAACCCGTTCCTTGACTTCCTTTCATCTATCATCAATGCTGATTGATTAATGGATGTTGATCGAATCGCAGGCCCCATCGTTCTCGTAGCAGAGATCGCTGTGCTGTTCTTTGCGGTGACCCTCGCGGTGCAGTTGTTCCAGGCAAGGTTCGGCCCCGACCGCCTCCGGGTCTGGATGGGCGGGCGACCGATCGCCGCGGCCCTCAAGGGCATTGCACTCGGCTTCGTCACACCGTTCTGCACCTTCACGGCGGTGCCGATGCTGGTCGGGCTTCGCCAAGCCGGCGTGCCCGCTGCCGGCTATGTCGCGTTCGTCGTCGCTGCACCCGTCCTCGATCCGGTGCTCTTCGGAGCGCTCGTCCTCATCGCGGGAACCGAGACAGCGCTCATCTACGCAGCCGTGGCGTTCGCAGCCGCGTTGGGGCTTGCGCTCATCGCCGAGCGCGTCGACCTCGAGCGTCACCTCGCGCCGGCCGAGACACTGCTCGGCATCACGAGCGGCGCCGACTCCTGCGAAACGAGCTGCGACTCGTCCAGTGAGCACGAGTGGGCAGGCCTCAAGGCGGAGGTGCCAACGGCGGCTCGCAATGCTCGATCCCTCCTCACGGCGATGGCACCGATCCTCCTGGCCGGGGTCGGCCTGTCGATTCTCATCGAGAGCGCCGTGCCTCCCGATCTGACCGAGCGCCTCACGTCGGCGAGCCCCGCGTTCGCAGTGCCGATCGCCGCCGCCCTCGGCACACCGCTCTACGTGAGCACCACCGTGTTCGTCCCGATCGCCGATGCACTGCAAACCGCAGGTGTCGGAATCGGAGCCATCGTCGCCCTCACCATCGCCGGTGCAGGAGCGAACCTCCCCGAGTTCGTGATCCTCTCCAAGCTGGCTCGGCCGCGCATCATCGGCACGTTGTTCGTCTACGTCTTCGGCGTGGCCATCGTCGGCGGCTTCATCACGCAAGCGGTGGTCGGCTGAGCGACTCTCGGACGCGAACGCGTTCGGCAGCGCGCTCGTCCGTCGCCACAGCTCGACGAGGTCGAGGTTTCCCCAGAACAGGCGAGACGGCGGCGACCAGCACGGTCGCTGCGCCCACGAGCTGAAGAGGCGACAACGCCTCTCCGAGCACCAACCATCCAGCGATCGTCGCAACGAGTGGGCTGAGGAGTCCGAGGAAGCTGACAACCGAGACCGGGAGCTGTTGAACACCTCGGAACCAGTTCGCATACGCGGCGCCCGTGCCGAGCACGGCAAGCCAAGCGAACCCTGCAACGTTCGCCGTCGTGACACTGGACGGGGCGCCTTCCAGCACTGCGACCAGCGGCAGGAGGACGAGACCTCCGAGGGTGAGCTGCCATCCGGTGAAGGTGATGAGGTCGACCGGCCGGCCCCAACGTTTCGTCAGCACCACACCAGTCGCCATCGACACTGCCCCGGCGAGCGCCGCGAGCATGCCGACCGGATCGAGTGCGGCGTCTGGTCCGATCACGAGCAAAGCGACGCCGGCGATTCCCATGACCCCAGCGAGCACGGTCCGCCGCGTGAGCGTCTCGCCGATCACGACTGCCGCGATCCCCGCAGCGATCAGAGGCTGAATCGCGCCGGCGGTCGCCGCCACGCCGCCCGGCAATCGAAACGCGGCGAC
This sequence comes from uncultured Acidimicrobiales bacterium, assembly GCA_938008925.1. Taxonomy (GTDB): domain Bacteria; phylum Actinomycetota; class Acidimicrobiia; order Acidimicrobiales; family SZUA-35; genus CALEWY01. The sequence continues at coordinate 1,720 of CALLIQ010000057.1, read as the reverse complement.
GAACAGAAGGGCGAAGAAGGCACCGATGTTGAGCACCCCGAGAGCGAACGCCCGCCACCACCACGACCCGGTTGGCAGCTGGCGACTCCGCAGGACGAACACCAGACCGATTGGCAACGCTCGAACGGCGGCAGCGAGCAAGGGTCTTCCCTCGGGAAGGAACTCCGTCGCCACCAGATATGTGGTTCCCCATGCGATCGGCGTGAGTGCCGTGGTCGCCACCAGCCTCGCCGACCAAGCCGGCTGGCCACCCGTCTGCCCAGTCATCGAAGGCCGCCGCGATGTCGACTCTGCCGGCCACTCATGCGAAGTCTCTCAACATGAAGATAACGGTAGAATCCGATTATCTTTACGTCAAGAGATTTTGCCTCGACGTCGAGGTATCACTCACTACCGTGTCGGAATGGAGCGTGACCATGTCGATCAGATCGTGGCGCAATGGCATCGAGAGCGACCCGACCTCGACGTGTCTGGGATGGAAGTCATCGGCCGCCTTGGCCGCCTCCAGAAGAGCATCCAGCAACGGCTCGACGCCGTGTTCAAGGCGCACGATCTCCAGGGGTGGGAGTTCGACGTGCTCGCCACGCTCCTGCGCTCGGGCTCGCCGCACAGCCTCACGCCAGGCGACTTGATGGAGTCCACGATGATCACTTCAGGGGCGATGACGAACCGAGTGGACCGACTCCAACAGCGGGGGTTCGTGGCCAGGAGCAAGGGCCCCACCGACGGCAGGCAGGTCTTCGTGACACTCACGCCTCGAGGAAAAGACGTCGTCGACGCCGCGCTCACCGACCACGCTGCCAACGAGCTCGAGATCGTGAGCGCGTTGAGCGATGCTCAGCAACGGCAGTTGATCAAACTCATCCGACTACTCCAGGACGACGCGTAGCCGCTGCCGGCGGTCGGTCGAACAGCGGGACCTCGCTAGTCCCCGAACAAAACGCCGATCACGACCAGGCCAATGAGTCCGACCACGATGGCCACGAGCGCGAAGCCGAGGCCCTTCGCAAGACCGGTTCGGCCCGTCGACCGCAAGGCGATCACGCCGACAGCGCCAATCATGAGAATCACTGCCAGCTGACCGATGCTCGACCGTACTTCGAGCCGATCGGAAGGTCAGGCCAATCGGGGTGCGGGCCCCACGTCGTGTTTACAGTCGCCGACCATGGCCGACATTCGCGAGTTGTGGAAACGAATCGAGACGCTTCACGCCGTCACCTACTTTGCGCCCGAGTCGAGCGAGGCGGCCCGCGAGGCCGGGCTTCGCGGCTTCTGGATGGGCTACTTCGGGTTCCGAGCGTCGCCGCTCGGGCCGGTGTCTGCGCCGGTGGTCGAGGCAGCCTTTGCCAACTTCGCCCCGGCCATGGTGCGTCGCGCCGTGCCCGACGCGTGGTCGTTCGCCGACCCGAGCGACCTCGTGACCATCCGCGCTCGCGCCGCGGCGAGTTCGCTGCGCCGGTTAGCACCCGGCATCGAAGCGGTGGCGGTCGAGGTCAACGATCGCCTCGTGGCCGTCGCCGCGACTGCGACGTCGATCGGGCGGCCACTCTTCGCTGCGAACCGCGACGTCGCCCCGCTCGACGACCCGGTGGAGCAGCTCTGGCAGCACTGCACGACATTGCGCGAACACCGAGGCGACGGGCACGTCGCCGCCTTGGCGGTCGCGGACGTCGATGGTTGCCAGGCCCATCAGCTCCTCATCGCGGCACAGGGCCTGCCG
>CALLIQ010000056.1 GCA_938008925.1 uncultured Acidimicrobiales bacterium | reverse complement strand
GACTGCGACATCTCCTGCGCCGCTCCCGCGAACTCGGACAGGATCAAGACGCCCGAGCGCGAGCTCGCGGCCTCGGCTTTGCAGGCGACGTACTCCTTCGCGACCAGGTTCATGCCGTCTCGCAACGGAGTGATCAACATGACGTCGGCCGTTCGGTACATCGCGAGCAGCTCGTCGAACGATCGCGTCTGGTGGATGTAGTGAACGACGGGAAAGCCAACGCGGCCGTAGTCGCCGTTGATCTCTCCGACGAGTTGCTCCACTCGCTCACGGAGCGAGATGTAGGCATCGACTCGGTCGCGGCTCGGCTCGGCCACCTGCACCATCGTCACCTGGCTCGGATGCAACCGGCCCTCGGCCAAGAGCTCCTTGAACGCGCGGAGACGGATGTCGATGCCCTTGGTGTAGTCGAGCCGGTCGACGCCGAGCATCACGACGTGAGGCTGCCCCAACTGGGCCCGGAGATCGCGAGAGGAGTCGGTGACGTCGTGCTCTCGTGCGGCGACGTCGTAGCGATCGGCGTCGATGCCGATGGGGAAGGCCTTGATGTCGACCGTCCGACCTTCGTGGTCGACCGCTGACTTGGTCCGCCGAATACCGAGACCGAGCCTGATCGCGAGTCGGTGGAAGTTGGCCGCGCCGTCAGGGGTCTGGAAGCCGACGAGGTCGGCGCCGAGCACACCGGCGGTGAGCTCACGTCGCCACGGCAGTTGGTAGAACAGCTCGGGCGGCGGGAACGGGATGTGGAGGAAGAACCCGATCTTGAGGTCGGGACGCATGGCCCGCAACATCGCGGGCACCAACTGAAGCTGATAGTCGTGGACCCACACGGTGGCGCCAGGGCGAGCCGCCGCGGCCGCAGCATCGGCGAAGCGCTGGTTGATTCGCTTGTAGCCGTCGTACCAGTGGCGGTGAAACTCCGACGGTTCGACCTTGTCGTGATAGAGCGGCCAGAGCGTTCCGTTGCTCATGCCGTCGTAGTGCAGCTCTCGCTCGTCGGGCGAGAGGGGGATCGGGATGAGGTGGAGTCCGCCGTGATCGAACGGCTCGGTGAGCGTCGTCGAGTCGCCCGTCCAGCCGAGCCAGGCGACGCCGTCGTGTTCCGCCATTGCGGGAGCCAGCGCGGCGACGAGGCCGCCCGGGCTCGTCACCCACGTGGAGCCGGACTCGGCTTCGACTCGCTTGACGGGTAGTCGATTCGCGACGACGACGAAACTGGCCTCCGGCCCGGGTTGGGTCATGAGGCCAGTATCGCAGGTATCGGGATCAACCGATTGCGACGGTCACCGTGTTTGATCGCCAGCTGGCGTTGCCGGCAGCGTCGAGCGCTCGTACGGCGTATCGGCTCGTGCCGTCTGCGACGTCGTCGAGGACGACGGTCGTGCCGTTCGACGTCGTGGCGATGCCCGCGACCGAACCGTTGACGATCTCGACGACCTGGTAGCTGGTCACGCCGACGTCATCGGTCGAAGCGTTCCAGCTGAAGGTCACGTCGTCGCCGCTGACCGATGCCGTCAGGCCGGTTGGCGTCGACGGACGCTGCGTGTCCGCACCCGCATTGTTGGTGATCGTCGACTGGTTGGAGCGCCAGCTTGTGTTGCCGGCGGCGTCGACGGCCTTGATGGCGTAGGTGTAGGTCGTGCCGGCGGCGGCGCTCGTGTCCGAATAGGTGGTGTTGGTCGTGGTGGCGATCACCGAGCCGAGGCTGCCGTTGGTCGACCGGTAGATCTCGTAACCGGTCACCCCGACGTCGTCGGTCGAGGCGAGCCACGTGAGGTCGACCGAACCCGCACCGAGCGAGCTCGACAAGCCTCGAGGTGCCGACGGTCGCTCGGTGTCGATGGTGACCCCGGCCTCGATCGACACGTAGTTGGAGCGCCAGCTGGTGTTGCCGGCGGCGTCGACGGCCTTGATGGCGTAGGTGTAGGTCGTGCCCGCCGTCGCAGTCGTGTCGGCGAAGTTGGTGTCGGTCGTGGTGGCGATCACCGGACCGAGCAGCCCGTTCGTCGAGCGATGGACCTCGTAGCCGGTCACGCCGACATTGTCGGTCGACGCTTGCCAGCTGATCTCGATCGAGCTCGGTGTCGAGCCATCGTCGGCCAGACCCTTCGGCGTGCTCGGTCGTTCGACGTCGGTGGCGTTCGCCTCGTCGCAGAAGCGGGCGAGGTTGCCGAGCCAGTTGCCGGCTGAGCGAGTCATCTGGCCGCCGACCCACAAGCACTCGTCGGCGGCTTCGCTGATCGCCCACGGGCCGGATGCGCCGGACATGTCGAAGGTGACGTCGGCGAGATGGGCGCCGGTGTTGGCGTCGTAGGTCAGCAAGCCGCGAACCGGGGTCCACACGCCGGGGTTCGGGGCGACCGTCGGGAAGAGCTCGGCGCCGGTCGAGGGGTTGAGGTGCTGGCTCCAGCAGTGGCAGCCGGCGTAGACGCGGTCACCGACGAGCTCGAGGACCTGGAAGTCCCCTCCGCCCGAGAGCGCCCAAGCGCCGGAGTCTGGGTTCGTCCCCGTGTAGTAGACCTGCTCGCGGGTGAGCGTGTTGGCGTCGAGGACCTGGAGCAGGTGCTCTTCGCCGGCGACGAAGACCTTGGAGTCGGTGGCGACCACGGCGTACTGACGTCCGGTCTGCTCGAGGTTTGGTTCGAAGGGCGCCAGACCGCCGACGAGGTCGCCGTTGCCGGTCTGGACCGCAGCGAAGCGATCGCCGTTGGTGGTGTCGCTGTTCACCGAGGTGAAGAAGCCGGCGACGTAGAGGCGAGAACCGTCAGGGCTGGGGTCGATGTCCCAGACGCCGCCACCGGAGATGACCGGGTCGAACGTCGC
>CALLIQ010000055.1 GCA_938008925.1 uncultured Acidimicrobiales bacterium | reverse complement strand
GCCGCTCTATCCCAAGGAACGGCACGGGTCGGTGGTGTCGCTGTGGTCGTCGATGGGCGTGCTCGGGGCGGCTGCCGCTCCAACGGTCGCCGCGGCCCTGCTCGAGGTCGCGACCTGGCGCTTCGTGTTCGCCGTCGTCGTGCCCATCTCGGCGGCGGCGATGGTGCTCGCCATCATGTTCATGGACGACGACACCGTCGCCGAACGACCGCCGCCACTCGACATCGCCGGCACGATCAGCGGCACCTTGGCCATCGGAGGGATCACCTTCGTGATCGTCCAGGGTCGAGCGTGGGGCCTGAGCGACCTGCGGATCGTGACGGTCTTCGTCGTCGCCGTGCTGGCGGCCGGCGTGTTCATCCGTTCGTCGCTCCGCCACGACGAACCGCTCGTCGACTTCGGGCTCCTCAACGTGGGTTCCTTCCGGGTCGTCACGGGTGCGAGCGCGCTGTTGTCCATCTCCACGTCGGCGACGTGGTTCCTCTATCCGCTGTTCCTCAGCGACGTCTGGGACTACTCGAATCTCGAGATCGGCCTCGCGATGACACCCGGTCCCTTGGCACTGGTGTTCGTCGGTCCCTACGCCGGCCGCCTCGTCGATCGTTACGGCTATCGAGAGCTCTTGATCCTCGGCGGGATCTTGGCCTCCGCCGGCACGGCATGGATGGCCTGGCGGCTTCGGCCCGCCGAGATCTATGTGCGCGCCTTCCTCCCGGGGACGCTGTCGATCGGTATCGGCATGGCCTTCATGCTCGGTCCTGCCAACGCGGCGGCACTCCGAGAAATCGAAGAACACCAGCTGGCCGCGGCCAACGCGTTGTACAACACAGCACGCTCGGCCGCCTCTGCCTTTGGCGTGGCGGTCACCACGGCCATGATCGGCAATGCCGTGGTCGGAGACCGTCTCGACGAGTTCCGATTGGGTTGGTGGTCGATGGCGATCGTCATGAGCCTCAGTCCGGTGTGGCTATGGCGCAGCTACCACCCAACGGAGGCGAGCGACGAACGAGTCGACGACGACAGCGGGAAGCGGCCAACGAGTCACGGCTAAGGTCGGCGCACAATGCTGGTGAGGGTCGTTGGTCAGATCGCTGTCGTCGGCGCGGACGGAACGCCGACACCGGTCAAGCCACCTCGCCAACGTCTGGTTCTCGCGATCCTCGCCGCGAACAACGGGACGGTGATCGGTGCGGGGAGGTTCCTCGATCTGATCTGGCCCGAAGGACCACCGGCATCGGCCGAGACGTCGCTCCAGGTCACGATTTCACAGCTACGCAAGCTCCTCGAGCCGCAGCGAGCTCCACGCGAGGAAAGCCGAGTCCTCCTCACCCGTGCCGGCGGGTATCAACTCGAACTCGACGTCGAGCAGCTCGACTTGGCGGTTTTGCGGCAGACGATCGAGACCACGATCGAGACACCCACCGACGCCAACCTTCACTCGCTTCGCGAGACCTGGGCATCACCGGTCTTCGCCGAGTTCCACGACTCACCGTGGGCGAGGCCGATCGTCGACTCGCTCGAGGAACGGCGCCTCGTGGCGGTCGCCCGCCACGCCGTCGACGCGATCGAGCGAGGAGATGCTGACCGCGTCACGCCGGCAATCCAGGCTGAGCTGACCGAACGCCCGCTCGAGGAGCGACTGGCCGGACTCTTGATGCTCGGGCTGGCTCGCCAAGGTCGCCAAGCCGACGCACTCGCCGTCTACGAGACGACGCGTCGGGCATTGCGCGACGAACTCGGGTTGGAGCCGACCGTCCAGCTCCGCTCGCTGGAGCGGTCGATCCTCGAGCACGACCCGAACCTGTTTCGGTCGAGCTCGACCGGAGGACGGGCGAAGGTCGCGAGCGCAAGCCAGACCAGCGGGGAAAGCTCCGAGTCTGGGCCCCGATCCTCTTCTCCGCTGTCCGATACGACACCGGAACCACCGTCCAGGCTGATCGGTCGCGAGATGGATGTCGAGCGGGTGGTGACGCGTCTCGACGACCAGCGCTTGATCACGATCGTCGGACCGGCCGGGGCGGGAAAGACATCGCTCGCTCGAGAGGTCGTTCGTCTGAGCGATCGCCGACGCGCGTTCTTCGTCGACCTCAGCGCCGTCGCGTCCGACGACCGAGTCGCTCGTGAGGTCGCCGACACGATCGGGTTGCTCGAAGAGCCGACCGTTGGAACGACCGACGCGTTGGTCGCCGCGCTCGGCAGCGAGCCGACACTCGTCGTGCTCGACAATTGTGAGGAGCTACTCGCCGGCGTCGTCCCCCTCGCACAGGCCATTCTCGGTGCACCCGCGATCTCGATCCTCGCAACGAGCCGCAGGCTGCTCGAGCTCTCGTCGGAGTCGAGCTTCAGACTCAAGCCGCTCGACCAGCCTCGGGAAGGCGCATCGCCCGAAGACGTGTTCGCGTCCCCTGCCTGTCAGCTCCTGATCGAGCGATCCGGCCTCGACTTCGAATCCGACGAGGCCGATTCGATTGGGCGCATCGCTCGATTGCTCGATGGCCTTCCGCTCGCGCTCGAACTCGGCGCCTATCGACTTCGCTCGTCAGGAACCGCTCGGCTCCTTCACGACCTCGAAGTCGAGCGAGACCTGGCCGGCCCGTCCGATCTCGCGCCGAATCAGCGATCACTCGATGCGGCGCTGGATCGGAGCGTTCAATCGCTCGAACCGCCAACGCTCGATGTCCTGATCGCGCTTGGCACGTTCGGCTCGTCGATTCCGATCGCGGCGATCCAGATGATTCTGTCGGATCGCCACGAGCGGGAGATCGTCGTTGAGGCAGTGTCAGACCTCGTGGACCGGTCGCTCGTCACGACCCGGACGCTCGAACGACAGGGCCGGACGACAACACTCTTCGGTCTGCTCGAGACGGTTCGTTCGTACGCTCGTCGACTGGCGCGCGCCGACGGTTCCGAAACGGACTGGCGAGACCGGCACGTGCAAGTCGTCTCTCGAGTCGCACAGGCCAGTCGAGGGGGCCGAGCGGATGCACCGGTCGGCATCGCCGACCTCGCCAGCGAGCTCGCCCGGGCTCTCGATCGGCTGGAAGACACCGCGTTGGACGGTGCTGCTCACCATCAACTCGTCACGAACATCGGCTCATATTGGTATCGAGCAGGACGCCTTCGCGAGGCCTTCACGCGCATGCAGACGGCGATCGACCTCTATCCCGACGTCGACCCACTGTGGCGAGGCATCACGCTCGCTGCGGCTGGTCTCATGTCCTTCAGCAGCGGGGAGTTCCGCAAGCTCGATGTCATCATCGCCGAAGCGATCGACATTCTCGGACCGCTCGGAATGCCCGGGCTCGAGCTGCTCGAGGCGGCTCAGCTGGTCGCCCGGGGTGACCTCGAAGGGGTCGAGGATCGGATCACGACTGCGCTCGCCGATTCAGCCGTCGCAGGAATGCAACGAGCGATCGCACTCGATGTCGCGGCGTACTCCGGCTGGTTCGGCGGCAACTACGACATCGCCGTCGAGCGATTCCTTCAACAAGAGCGCACCGCAGCGCATGCGGGTGACGTGTTCCTCCAAGGACGAGCGATCCGAGGCCGAGGCCTGATGCTCGCCTACCAGGGCACTCCCGAGTCGGGGGCTCTGTTGTGTCAGCAGTCCGTCGAGCTGATCGACGACTGGGACAACGACCGCAGCGCGGCGCAATGCATGGCCATCCGATCGGCCATCCAGCTGACGATCGGACGCCACGACGAGGCCCGCCAGGATGCACTCGGTGCCATGCGGCGAGCTGCGATCCGCTTCGATGGCAACCCGATGATGGTCGCCGTCCCCGTCATGGCGTCGATCGAGGCGACCGACGGCCAGTTCGAGAGTGTCGCCCGAATCACAGGCTGGCTCCGCGGCATCTGCGCAGCGACCGGCATGTACTTGCCGGCTGAGTCTGAACGCATCGCGGCAGAGGCCGAGGTGTCAGCTGCCGCTTCCATCGGCGAAGAACGGTTCCGATTCCTTCGAACCGATGGTGCCGAACACGGCCTCGCCGGCCTCGTGGCATCGCTCGACACACGCCGTTAGTGAGCGATTAGTCGCCGCGCTCATCGTTCCCTCTCACCAACAACGGAGGGAACGAGACATGGCAGAGCGACCGACTCAGACAATCGCCGACGAACGGCCCAGCAAGGCACCTGGCGCCGAAGACATCCTTGAGGATGCCGCGGCACTGCCCGTGGAGCGAGAGGCCGGACCCGTGGAGGGAGGGGTCCGGCCAGGGTTCGGACCCAATGCTCCAGCCGACGAGCGACCAAGCGACAAGCCGGACAATCCCGCCGCCGCAGAGGACGAACCGATCGAGAAGCAGCCGGTCGACAACGACACAACCGGATCAGACGATCCGAAACGAGACGAGCCAGTCAACGAACGACCGGCTCCCGAGGCGCAGGCGCTCGGCACCGAAGACACGAAGCGGGAAGAGCCCGAAGAGCCAAAGGCCGAACAACCGAAGGCCGAACAACCGAAGCACGACGAGCCGAAGCACGACGAGCCGAAAAGCGAGGAGCCGAAAGACGAAGTCGAAGAGCGAGCTGCTGAGGACTCGATCTCCCCTGAGCCTGCCCCCGAACCGCCGACCGCGGAACAGGCGCCAGCGCCGCAAGCACCCGAGCAGGGCCCAGCCGAACCGAGCGATGCAGATCCCGGCGAGCTCGATGAGGCGGTTCTCGAAGCCGATGACCGGGCAGACCGGTCAGACGACGCCGACAACAGCTCGAGCAGCGCCGACATCACCGACGCGATCCCCCGAGAGGAGGCCGACATCGATGTCGTCCCGGATCGCCCGGAGGACTTCCACGACGATCCCGGGTTCCAGAGCGGGGCGGCGACCGAACACCACCAAGATCTCCTCCCTTCCGACGAGGAGTCGCCTTCGGAGGACGACGACGGCTCTCCCGGCTCGGGTGGCGACGGCGCGCCGTCAGTCGATCTCGGAACGATCGATCCCGCGATCGGCGCCGTCGACGAATCGGATGATGAAGGCGACGATCCGTTCGATCTCGATCCGACCCTCGACGGGACGCTCGACACCGGACGGCTGACCGAACACGAACAGGGCATCATCGACGACTTGGCAGGCGACCCCTTCGCCGACCCGTTGAACGACCCGGTCGTGACCGGTGAAGAGGTGCCCGACGAGTACGACTTGAGCGGCAACGAGGCCGGCGACGGCGGTGCCGACGGCGGCGACCAGCCGTGGCTTCTCGATGCGATCGACTGGCTGACACAACCTGCCAGCGGCGGCGAGCGAGAGGTCCAACCGAGTCAGTCGAACCCGTTCCCCGATCACAAGTACGTCGAGGGTGAGGGTTGGGTTCCGCTCGAAGAAGGCGAAGAAGATCCCGACCGAACCAATCTCGGAGAGTCCCGGGCCGAGTCCATGGCTGAAGCGGCCGAGCAAGAGGAGGAAGAACCCGTTGACTACGGCGATGTCGACGTCATCGATTGGGTCGTCAGCTGGTTCGAGGACGACGAGGTCGACGACGGCGCGGGTACGACCGAAGATCGCGGGCCGGACAGTGCGCCGGCGCCGAAGAGCCCGACCCTCGACCCAGAGATCGCCGACACGCACTTCGGCATCGGTGTCGAGGCCGAGCGCAACAGCGAGATCCAATACGCCGACATGCCGGGCAGCGGAGACGACGAAACGACGGAGTACGACGGTGTCGACTACGGCGACAACCACACCGAACCGAACTTCGACATCCGCGAGGCCGAAGAGCTGATCTACATCGACGTCTTCGACCAGCCCGACGTCGACCCGTCCGAACACGACGACGGAGCGGAGAGCGGCAACCTCGACGATGCCATGCTCGAGTAGCGCATCGCGGGAGTGGGACGGGCGTCGTCTTTGACGCTGCATTCACCGGAGACGTAGCGTCCGCCCCATGAAGCCGCCACCCTTCGACTACGTGGCCGCAGGGACGGTTGACCAGGCGGTGGCGCTGCTCAATGGCGATGCCGACGCACGGGTCATCGCCGGCGGCCAGTCGCTCATGCCGCTGTTGAACCTCCGCATGGCGTCGCCAGAGCTGATCGTCGACATCGGCCGGATCGAGGAACTGGACTCGATCTCGATCGACGACGACGGCCTCACCATCGGGGCGGGTGTCACGCAAGCTGCCGTCGCCACCGACCCAGACGTCAGCGCCGGTTGGCCGCTGTTGGCCGAGGCGATCGGGCTCATCGGTCACGCTCAGATCCGCAACCGCGGCACGCTCTGCGGGAGCCTCGCTCACAACGATCCCCTCGCCGAGCTGCCCGCCGTCGCTCTCGCCCTCGAGGCCTCGGTCACCGCGATCAGTGGCGATGGCCGTCGCACGATTCCGGCTGGAGACCTCGGCATCGGGCCCTTTATGACGAGCCTCGACTCCGGCGAGTTCATCACCGCAGCCACCTTCCCCTCACTCCCTCCAGCCACAGGCTGTTCGATCCGGGAGTTCGCGACGAGAACCGGCGACTTTGCGACCGCCGGCGTGGTGACCCGGCTGACGTTGGTCGACGGTGCGGCGAGCAACCCACGCGTGGTGTTGTTCGGACTCGGACCCCAAGCCCATCGGTCCTCGATCGTCGAGGCGGCAGTCGAGGGGTCGACGAGTCCGGTGCTCGACGATGACGTGCTCGCCAGGTTCACCGCCGAGCTCTCCCCCAACGACGACGCCCACGCATCAGCATCGGCTCGTCGCCAGCTCGCCGCCGAGCTCATCGCTGCATCCGTCGCCGAAGCATGGGAGCGAGCGCTGTGACCGAGAACGCAACGACCCGAAAAGCAACAACCCAGAACGCAGGGACCCAGCACGAGCCACTCGGGCCACCTCGGGCCGAACCCACCGCCCGCCACACCATCTCGGTCGAGGTGAATGGCGAGGCCGTCACGGCCGAGGTCGAATCCCGCCTCCTGCTCACCGACTTCCTTCGTCACCGGCTCCGCCTCACCGGCACCCACGTCGGTTGTGAACAGGGGGCCTGCGGCGCATGCACAATCCAGCTCGACGGCCAGCCCGTGCGGTCGTGTCTGATGCTCGCCGCACAGGTCGATGGCCGTTCGATCCGCACGATCGAGGGGCTCGCCGCACCGGGCGAAGACCTCTCGCCCGTCCAGCAAGCGTTCGCCGATCAGCACGGCCTCCAGTGCGGCTTTTGCACACCGGGGTTCGTGATGTCGGTGACATCGCTTCGAGAGCAGGTCGAGGCGACGGGTGCAGCCGCGACCGAAGCCGAAATCCAAGACTGCGTCGACAGCTCCTATTGCCGCTGCACGGGGTACGTGAACATCCGCAAGGCTGCCCGCCAGGCGCTCGGCGTGCCGGTCGAGGTCGCAGGCACCAGCCAGTCCGAGGCGGACGAATCCGAGGGGGCCGGCGCATGAACCCCGAACCCACCGACTGGCTCATCGGCCAATCCGTCCCCCGGGTCGAAGACGATCGACTGCTCCGCGGTGCTGGCCGCTACACCGACGACCTCCACATTCCCGATGCGGTAGAGGTCGCCTTCTTGCGCTCGACCGAAGCGCACGCCCGCATCACCTCGATCGACATCGCGGCTGCCCAGGCCATGCCGGGCGTGATCGCCGTCTACGACGGTGCTGCGGTCGCCGGCCGAATCAAGCCGCTGCTCAATTCCGAGGAGCTGCGCGTCCCCCCGGGGATCGCTGCGCTCGACCCGGTCAACAAGCTGCAGCCGGCCCCCATCCTGGCGACCGACGAAGTGAACTATGTCGGCCAGGCCGTTGCGATGGTGGTTGCCGAGTCGCGCTATCTCGCCGAGGACGCCGTCGAGGCGATCGAGGTCGAATACGAAGCCCTGCCGTCGGTCATCGACCCCGAGG